>JAAZEZ010000069.1 GCA_012511975.1 Bacteroidales bacterium
AGCTCATATTTGGAGCTTTTACAGAGAAAAAAATCAAATAACAAGGCGATTTCTCGAACCGAAAATGACGAAAATCAGCAAAAAGTCAGCCCAAAACGCCTAAACTCGAATGTGCAACAGTCTCAACAAATGAATGAGCAGACAGAACGAGATCGTAAGCGAAAAGAGCTGAATAAGCCTCGCTGGGATAACTGGCACGTACGCTTGCCTGACCCGAAAGACCAGCAACGGGCGATTGACTTGTTCCATAAATCAGGGGCGGAAACGAAGTCCGACTTCGTGCGGGCAAGGATATTGGGGGAGCATTTCAAGGTGATAACGGTGGATAAGTCTGCCGTGGAGTACTATCTAATCTTCTATATGATAGAAAATCTCTAATATATTATAACTCAAGGCTTGCTCACCTGATTTAAATTCATTTTTATAAAAACTTTCAGAATTTAACAGATTTATTTGATCATAAAATGCAAATTCTATGGCGATATCAGTTAGTTTCTTAATCCTTCGCCTTTTAAACTTTATATCATCTTGAAAGATCGACAACTGTTTCGTATCAATATCAACAACATAATCATAAGTCTTAAATACTTCTAAAGGTAAATTTACCCTTATTTCCCCTCTTGGAGGAATTGGCGTGAAGTGATATAAAACTTGCCATTTATTTATCAGTCGTCTTTCTCCTATGATTAATTTGTCTGTATAATGTACAGATAAAAAAGGCACCAATGGGAGAAAAGACAATTTGAGTAGATTTCTATTCCTGTTGTATCTGTGAAGCCATTTTGATTTATAGAAATCTTTACATATATAGCTATCAAATAGATAGAGTGTATCTTGGGATACATTAAAAAACAATTTGGCAACATGTATCCTCTTTTAAAACGGTAGCTGTAATTCTCTTCTCCTGTGTTACCTGTGCAGAGTTCTGCGCAGGCAACACAAAAAGACTTATTGCTACATAAAGCATATTAACATACCTTTTCATTTCCTAACCTTGCGATTGTGTGTTTCATCATACTGACGCTTCGGCAATTGTAAAATTCCCCTCACAATATTGTTAAAATCAAGAACCTCATGCTGCCCCTTCCCTTCATAAACGACATGACCAATCTCATGAAAAGTCAAATCAGTTTGGTTTGTCTGATAAGTAACTTTTTTAAATCGGGCACCATTTTGAGGATCAATCGGTTCTTTATAATAGGCATCTGTAACTTCCATTGTTTCTCCAATCGTCTTATTCGGATCTACAACTATCAAATTTTGATCATAATTCTCATTTTCGCTTGCCAGCAATATTGCAGCACCTCCTCCAGATTCTGCCTTGAAAGTTCTTTTATTTCCATACCTATCGGTTATTTGGGTGTCCTTGCCATATTGTATGTTTGTAATGGTCTTGCTATACATTACTTCTTTTAGTCTTTTGAATACTTCGCGTTGTGCTTTGTCCATACCTTTTTTTTCGCCACTAAACACAAGCATATCTGATTGTGTGTAAGAGAACTTATACCGATGTCCCGAAATAGAATCCGGCAAAACAGCTGAGAAATGCCAGACCGAGAAATACGTCAAGAGGACTACCGTAAAAACGTATAAGACAGAACACCATTGCAATCGTGAGAATGGTGAGAAAGAGGCCGTCCCCCACTGATGTGTCGTGGAGCAAATAACAGAGGAAAGCATGCGCGAGAGCAAAGAGAAATATTATTAGATTGGCCTTACCGAAATCTCTCCTGCCATTGCCTGTCCTTTTAAAAAATCCTCCCATATCGTGACAAATTCGTTAATAATTGTAAATATAAGTATTTTTTTCAAACAAAAGATGGCTATATTTGTCATCTGTAACAAACTATCCATGATGAAACGATTGACAATTCTTCTCGTAGCCCTTATATGGCTGCCTCTTGCCTCTTTTGCGCAAAACACTCTCTCACAGGAGGATATTTCCAATATTGAATCCTATATCGAACAGATACGCTCAGACTGGAAGATCCCGGGTATGGGCGTTTCCATCCTCAAGGATGGTGAACTTATTCTCTGCAAGGGATACGGAGTCAAAAACCTGGACAACCCTCAGGACTCGGTGGACTCCCACACCCTATTCCAAATAGGATCGGTCTCCAAATCATTCACCGCATATCTGCTTGCCACCCTGGTGGACGAAGGACTCATCAGCTGGGATAATACCGTAAAAGAGATTCTCCCCGACTTCAAAATGTACGATCCATGGGTGACAGAACACCTGCAGGTCAAGGACCTGACTTCCCACAAGACGGGAATAGGAAGACAAGTGGGTACCTATATCCCAAATCTGGGCTACGACAGGGACGATATCTACAGGATGTTGGAGCTCATAGAGCCCTCATACACCTTCAGGGGCGCATATCAATACAACAACATCACCTTTATTCCCGCAGCCAGGATCATCGAGAAGGTAACCGGTAAAAGCTGGGAAGATAATATCCGCGAACGCATTTTCGAGCCCCTTGGAATGGATGAATCCACCATCAACGGTGAAGGATTTGCAGAGGCTCAAAATGTGGCGCTCCCCTACGAATTTCTCTCCAAGGAGGGAAAGATGGTGATCAATCCTCTTTACGGCGAGGAGCAGGCACTCTGGTGGCTCACTGTCATCGGACCCGCCGGATCTATCTGCTGTCCTCCCAAAGACCTTATCAAATGGGCGCAATTCCAGCTCGATGGAGGTAAAGTGGATGGTAAGGAACTGATATCTAAGAAAAATATGGACTATCTTCACAGAGGAGTCACCATAACCTCTCAGAGCGAATCCAAAACCACTCTCTACAGCCACTGCTGGTTCATTGAGCAGAGCAAGAAAGGACGCATCTATTTTCACACAGGCACTACCTGGGGAATGACCACCTTGTGCGCATTTGTGCCTGAATTAGATCTGGGACTCACCATCCAGGTCAACTCGGAAGCTCCCAGTGAGCCCCGCTATGCAGTACTGCGTCGTCTGGTGGACCTCTGTCTCGACCTTGAAGACTATGACTACAACGCGGAATTCTTGAAAGAATGGTACGCCAATGCTGCTAAAAAGGCTGAAGAAGAGGAAAAAGCTGCTGCCGAAAAGGTAGTAGAACCCGCTCCGGACTCAAAACTGCTTGTAGGCAAATATACGAAAGACCCTCTCTTTGGAGAAGCATGGATAACTCTCGAGAAAGGTAAACTATACATCAAAATAGGTAAACAGGGCTGGAAACATGAAATGACCCATGTCAGCGGCAACATCTACAAGTTCCGTTCTGATGGTACTGCCTTCGAGATTAAATTCAAATTTGAGGAGGGACAAAAGAAGGCTGCATCATTTGAAGTTGACTTCAAGGAGGGTGAAGATTTCGGTCCCTGGACTAGATTAAGCAAATAATAAAACAGACATACAACATGAAACGCATTTCCATCTTCATTTTCACACTGCTCTTTGCAGGTTCGCTTTTCGCACAATCGCCCATTATCGGCATCTCCTCCTACAGGAGTGGTGCCTCCCATGTGGCCGGCAACACCTATGTCAACTCCGTCCGTATGGCCGGTGGGGTACCCTTAATCATCCCCGTTACCACCGATGACACACAAATAGAGGCCATACTTAATGCGATTGACGGTCTTATAATGACAGGCGGCGAAGATTTTGATCCACTTAAATGGTATGGAGAAGAACCCCTGAGAGCCAATGGCGAAATTGCCCCTGAAAGGGACGATTTTGATGTCAAACTGATCAGAGCAGCTGTGGCCAAAGGCATTCCGGTATTGGGCATCTGCCGCGGCCAGCAACTGATGAGTATTGCTTTTGGCGGTTCACTCTACCAGGACATCCCCTCACAGGTCAAGAGCAGCTATGTCAAGCACAGACAGGGTGACACTCCAGGTTATTATGGCACCCATACCATCTCTATAGAAAAGGGCTCCATACTGGCTGATGTGACAGGCAGCGACAAAGCCGTGGTCAATTCATTCCACCATCAGGCCATCAAAGCGATGCCTGCAGGATTTAAGGTGACAGCCAGATCGGCAGACGGAATAATTGAAGCAGTAGAAAGGGTTGCTCCCCTCAAAGGTTATGCTGACGGTGGCGCAATGATAGTTGGCACTCAATTTCACCCTGAGATAATGACCAACGCCGGCAATCCCCTCTTCCTGGGACTCTTCCAAAAACTGGTGTCCGAAGCCGCCAAGTAGGTACTGATTAAATAAAATTCTTTATCACTTCACGGGCCTGCGCGACTTTCTCTTCGAGAAGGTCTATTGATGTGGCCTCGCAGATAAAGCGGAGGAAGGGTTCTGTATTGGAGGGACGTATGTTAAACCACCATTGGGAGAACTCCACTCTGTAACCGTCAAAGTCATAGGATGCGACCGGGCGCTCTTGCGAAACAAACAATTCGCGCACAGCAATCATCGCATCTTCCTTTTTAGATATAGGGAAGTTGATTTCTCCGGAACTGAAATAACCGTTTATCCTTTCGATAAGCTGCGAAAGCGACACTCCTTCCCTCTTGAAACGCGCAATTACATTCAGCGCCAAAATGGCAGCCAGAAAACCGCTATCCGAATAGAAAAAATCTTTAAAATAGTAGTGACCGGCCAATTCGCCTCCGAACAGGCCATCGATCTCACGCAATTTGCGAGCTGCAAAGGCCCTGCCTACCTTCCAGGTGACAATTTCAGCACCCATGGGTTCCAGATACTCTGCCACCGACTTGGAACTGCGTATATCCTGAAGCACGATACGCTTTGCTCCGTCATATCTCTCATTCTCAAAGAAATAATGACCCAGAAGTGCTATTACCAGATCAGGTGAGATAAATTTGCCTCTCTCATCCACAAACATAACTCTGTCTGCATCACCGTCAAATATCACACCCACGTCACTACGTTGCGTGATGACGGACTTCTGGAGTTCAATAAGGTTTTCAGGGACGAGGGGGTTGGGATCGTGGTTGGGGAATGTACCGTCTAACTCATCGAATAAATAAACAGGATTTTCTCCGAAAATTTTTCTCGCAAAAAGAGCCGCCATACCGTTGGAGACATCGATGCTTATTTTCAAATCCGAAATATCCTCTTTCCTGGAGTTTAAAAACGAGATATATTCCTTGGAAATGTCAAACGGGATGATTTTGCCACGGGTTTCCGCCACAGGAGTCTCCCTGCCCTCCTCAATCCATTGACGTATGGTAGAAAGACCATTATCAAAACCAACCGGAAGAGCGTTCTTACAGGAGATTTTCATACCGTTGTACTCTTTGGGATTGTGAGAAGCGGTAATCTGTATCGAAGCCGAAAATCCGTACCTTGCGGTACCGAAGTAAACTATCGGAGTAGTACTCAGACCCAGATCGTAGACGTCAGCTCCGGCATCGTTGATGCCCTTTGCCACATATTCGAAAATCTCAGGCGAAGAGAGTCTTGTATCTCTACCTACCAATACTTTGTCCGCCTCCAGAAGAATCGGAATAAAATAACCCACCTTGTAGGCGAGGTATTTATCGAAATCCACATTATAGATTCCGCGTATATCATATGCGTGAAATGCTCCCATAGCTATTATTTGTCTGTTTTGACTCTATATGATGTAGTGACGTTTCCTTTAGAGATATTATTGAGTTTGCTGCCAAGCATTTTCTTGCGAATAGGGGCAGCTCTGTCGGTAAATACCACTCCATCAAGATGGTCCATCTCATGTTGCAACATCCTGGAAGCAAAGCCGTCGAATTCCTCCTCCTTTTCCTGAAAATTCTCATCAAAATATCTGATGCGAACCACTTTGGGTCTGTCAATGTCGGCATCGATATTGGGAACACTCAAACAACCTTCAGTGTAAGTACACAGCTCGTCGCTCTTGAAGGTAAAAACAGGATTAATCATTCTACGTATGAAATCGGCAAGTTCGGGATAGCGGTCAGCCAAATCACTACCGTCCACAATCAGAACTCTTAGAGAATGACCTACCTGTGGGGCTGCAAGGCCGCACCCGTCTGCATTTTTCATTGTTTCATACATGTCTTCCAGAAGCTTTGTAAGCTCTTCGCGCTGTTCGATGTCTGCTTCAGCAGCTTTCTCGCGCAACACCTGGGATCCATATAGGTAAATAGGCAATATCATATTAATAATTTTTTAATCATTGTTGTTTCTGTGTTCTATCTAAATAACTCTGCAGAATGATGGCGGCACTGATCTTGTCCACGGAGGACTTGTCACGACGATCCGACTTTTTCATTCCTCCCTCTATCATTGCCCTACGGGCCAGTACCGAGGTAAAACGTTCATCTTCGAGCACAACCGGAATGGAGGGAAACTTTTTCTTGAGCAAATTGATAAAGGCCTGCACCAACGGGGCGGATTGGGAATTTGTGTTGTCCATATTTAAAGGGAAGCCCACCACAAAGAGATCCACCTTTTGATTTTGAAGGTAATTTTGAAGATAATCTATTATCTTTGCGGACGGAACAGTGTCAAGGGCTGACGCAAATATACGCAACGGATCGCTCACTGCGATGCCGGTACGTTTGCTACCGTAGTCTATGCCTATTATCCTGTTCATGATGCAAAGTTAATGTTTTATGGCACGTCAAAAAGAAAAACATGGTAAAAAGTTGAGATTTTCGATAATAAACGATGACTCTCACAAGGAGCTTTTCTCGTTTAGAACATCAAAAATCAACATTATACTGATCTCTATACTGGTATTGCTGGCAATAATGGCAGGCACTTACCTGCTCACTTCACGTACTTTTATAAGACAGACTATTCCCGGTTATCCTTCACCTGAAACCAGACGAATGGCGGTAGAGAACGCCATAAAAATCGATTCCCTTGAGAGAGCAATGGAGATGTGGGCATTTCAGGTGGCAAATATTCAAAGGATTGTTACAGGAAATAAACCTCTTACACCTGATTCTCTCGGCCTGGTTAAGGAGATTCCTCTGATAGATGAGAGTCTAAGTGACCTTTATTTCCGCAACGATTCGCTCCTCAGAGAGGAGGTGCTTCGCCGTGAGCAATATAATATTTCCGGTATTAGGCAAGAGATAGAGCAGATCGAGGGACTGCACTTTTTTACCCCTGTTAGTGGTATCATTACCGAAGGATACAACAAGGCAACAGGTCATCCTTATATAGATATTGCTGCTCAGACAGGTACTATAGTGCACTCTGTATTAGATGGCACAGTCATATACGCCGGATGGAGCGATGACACCGGATATACCCTCCAGATACAACACAGTTACGATATTATATCGGTTTATAAGCACAACGAGCAACTACTCAAGTCAACCGGTGACAAGGTTAAAGCCGGCACCCCAGTCGCAATGGTAGGTAACACAGGCAAACTTAGCACCGGCAGTCATCTCCATTTTGAGCTTTGGCACAAGGGAGAGGCAGTCGACCCCACTCTCTACATCAAGTTTTAGAAGATGGAGCAACGAAAAAGATCAGTAGCCATACTCGGATCCACCGGATCTATCGGCACACAGACCCTCGATGTCATTTCGCGCAACAGCGACCTCTTCGAGGTGGACCTGTTAACTGCCAATAACAACAGTACACTACTGATAGAACAGGCGCTCAAATTCAAGCCCAATAATGTAGTGATATGCAATCCCTCTAGCTATGATGAGGTCAACGACGCACTTGCACCCCACTATATAAAAGTGTTCCAAGGGATGGAGTCCATCTGCGATTTGGTTCAAAGTTCTACTGCAGATATAGTTGTAACCGCGATGGTGGGTTTTAGCGGCCTGCAGCCCACAATTTCCGCCATTAAGGCCGGCAAAATCATAGCGCTCTCCAATAAAGAGACGCTGGTTGCCGCCGGAGAAATTATCATGTCGCTGTCAGCTGAGTACGGCAGCCCCATCATTCCTGTGGACTCAGAACACTCCGCCATATTTCAGGCACTCCAGGGGGAGCGTACCCGACCGGAAAAGTTGCTTCTGACAGCTTCCGGAGGTCCTTTTCTTCATACTCCCATAGAAGAACTATATAAGGTTACTCGCGATGAGGCTCTCAAGCACCCCCGATGGAAGATGGGTCCCAAGGTGACGCTCGACTCTGCCACTCTGATGAACAAGGGACTGGAAGTGATAGAGGCGCGCTGGCTCTTCAACATGGACCCGGAGTGTATAGAAGTGGTAATTCACCCTCAAAGCATCATCCAGTCCATGGTACTATTTGAGGATGGATGCGTGATAGCCCAACTCAGTTCGCCTGATATGCGGTTACCGATTCAATACGCTCTCTCATACCCCTATCGCATCCCTCTGGATACCCCAAGAATCAATTTTACAGAGTTGGGCGAGCTGACCTTCTACGAGCCGGACAAAGAGAGGTTTCCCTGTCTGGCTATTGCCGAAGAAGCTCTCCGCAGTGGAGGAAATGCCACCTGTGCAATGAATGGGGCTAACGAGATTGCAGTCGAAGCCTTCCTCAGAGAGAAAATCGGATTTATGGAAATACCCGATATCATCAGCAAGGCGATTGCAAAGGTTCCATTTATTGAGAAACCCACGCTGGATGATATCTATTGCACAAATTTTGCAGCGAGAGAAGCAACAGAACAAATTATTCAAAACAAACACTAACGAAATAGACTATAAAGATAATGGTTGTACTAATTAAAATTGTCCAGGTGATTTTTGCGCTCTCCATTCTGGTGCTGGCGCACGAATTAGGACATTTTCTATTCGCAAAACTTTTTAAAACCAGGGTTAACAAATTCTATCTCTTTTTTAACCCCTATTTCTCCATTATGCGCGCCAAGAAAATCGACGGCAAATGGAGGTTCAAATTTTTCTCGAGAAATCTTCCCACCTATGAGGGAAATAATAAAATAGATGTCAATACCCTACCTGAAGATGACTGGAGACGTCATCCCGAGAACACGGAATATGGAATAGGGTGGCTTCCTCTCGGAGGCTATTGTGCTATCGCCGGAATGATTGACGAGTCTATGGACAAGGAGGCGATGAAGCTCCCTCCCCAACCTTACGAGTTTCGCACAAAGCCCGCCTGGCAGAGGTTTTTCATAATGTTTGGCGGTGTGCTGTTCAACTTCATCCTTGCCGTCCTGCTCTACGGAGCCATTATGAATGTATGGGGCGACGAATATCTACGTAATGAAGATGCTATTTACGGTATTGCAGTCAATGATCTTTCATACGAGATAGGATTTCGAAACGGGGACAGGATTCTTGACTTTGACGGGGTCCCTACTGAAAACTTCGCTATGCTCCAAGTCGATATGGTTCGTTCTCAGGCAGAAAAAGCTAGGGTCCTCCGTGGCGAAGATACGTTGACCATCAGCATAGACCCGCAGTACATTGCTGCGATACTCAATACTCCCGGAATGTTTGACCTCGCCTTCCCCTTTGTGGTTGGCGGATTCGCCGAAGGCTCCATCAATGCTGATTCCGGACTTGAAATAGGAGATGAAATCAAAGGTATTGACTCTATATCTATGTTCCTGGCGCAAGAGATACGCAAAGAGTTGGCAAATCACAAGGAGAGCTCGGTTTCCGCTACAGTTAGCAGAAACGGCGATTTGATCGATATACCCCTGCAGGTAGATTCGGCTGGTATGATTCAGGTAATGCTGGATACCGACTTGACAAAATTCTTTACTATTACAATTCATGATTACAACTTTTTGACTGCCATTCCTGCAGGCTGCAAAAGGGCATGGAATAACGTAAGAAATTATGTCCAGGAGCTGGGGCTGCTAATCTCGCCTAAAACGAAGGCCTACAAGTCGGTGGGCAGTTTATAGCCATTGGCAAAATATTCCCCGGCAAATGGGACTGGTACAGGGTGTGGAACCTGACAGCAATGCTCTCCATCATGCTCGGAGTACTCAATCTGCTACCAATACCGGCATTGGACGGAGGCCATATTCTATTCCTTCTCATTGAGATCATCACCCGCCGTAAACCCAGTGACAAAGTGTTGGAAGTGGCTCAAACAATAGGTATGATCCTGCTGATCGCCCTTATGATACTCGCCTTTGGCAATGATATACGAGGATTATTCACATAATATTATATCACCATGAAAACAAGAAACCTTACCACTTTGATTCTCTTTGTGATGGTGGCATTAGCCCTCACCGCACTCCAGTCTTGTGGAGAGCAATACGGAAAAGCACTTCCCCCGGCAAGCGGTAAGGCCGGAGAAATCGCTGTCATATCTCCCAGGTCTCATTGGGAAGCCGAACCGGGCACCACCATAAGAAGCTTCCTTGCTGCCGAATTTGCCCATCTTCCACAGAAAGAGCCTACCTACACCCTTTTCAATGTGCCTCCCAAGTCATTCAACAAGGTATTCCAGGTGCACCGCAACCTCCTCAACATTGTCATTTCCGACACGGTCTCTAATAATCGTATCGGGGTAAGCCGCGATGTCTGGGCCAAATCGCAAATTATGATCTCCGTCTATGCCAAAGATGAAGAAAGCTCAGCAAAACTGATAAGCGAAAATGCCGATAAACTTCTCTCTTATTATGAGAATGCAGAGCGTGACCGCGTTATCCAAAATGCGAAAAACCACGCAAATCCTACTCTGAAGAAATATGTCACTACTTTGATAGGTGGCTCTCCCTATTTTCCGAGGGATTACACGGAAAAGATGCATACGAACAACTTTATCTGGATCTCTTACGAAACATCCTACACCAATCAGGGAATATTTCTATATACATTCCCCTATCAGGGTGAATGGCAGCTAACTCCGGAATATCTCGTAGCCAGAAGAGATGAATTTCTCAAGGAAAATGTACCCGCTACTTCAGAAAACAGCTATATGATTACCCATCCTACAGCTAAACCGGGCTTTGTCGTAAAGGAATACAACGATCTTCAATTTATCGAAATGAGGGGGCTCTGGGATACCCATAATGATTTCATGGGCGGTCCATTTGTTTCCCATACCTATGTTTCTCCCGACAATAAGTATGTAGTGGTGATAGAGGGATTTGTATATGCTCCCAAATATGAAAAACGCAACTATCTGCGCCAAGTGGAATATATCATTTCCTCTTTCGAGTGGGGCAAAGAGGAGTAATTATTGGAGAAAATTTGCAATCGTAAAAATTCTTTATATCTTTGCACTCCCCAAAAAATAGAAAAAGCGAGCCATGGTGGGTTCGTCTAACGGCTAGGACTCAAGATTTTCATTCTTGCAATAGGGGTTCGATTCCCCTACCCACTACCACAAAAAATAAAAAATTATAATAATGGCAAACCACGCATCAGCAGAAAAGCGTTACCGTCAAAGCGAGAAACGCAGATTGCATAACAGGTATTATGCAAGAACCACAAGAAACGCCATCAAGGCAATTCGCAACACAACCGACAAAGCAGCAGCAGAGGCTTCATTGCCCAAGGTGTTTGCGATGATTGACAAACTGGCCAAGACCAATGTTATTCACAAGAACAAAGCAGCCAATCTCAAGAGCGGCATTGCGATTTATGTGAACAAGCTTTCATAAAGGTCTTTTTGAGATAAAAAATGAAAACCTTTCCGGCGGAAAGGTTTTTTTATGCCCAAAAACTTCATTTCCTCCCTGCCAAAAGCCCTTTATCCTACCGTCTCCGGCAGCTAAAATGCAATGCAACTATGTGGGTCTGAGATGTTTGATGGCATTTTTTTTGCTTATTATTATTGCAAAGTAATAACAACCTTTATCTCACAAACATCACAATTAAATTAATTACTTTTAAACAATTGATGCCATGAAAACTCGATTGATATTTGCAATGGCTCTTATTATGATGGGAACCATTTCTTGTGAGAAAATAGGTGTCGGAAGTTGGGATGTGCAGGAGAATACCTACCAAGATTTAGTATTTCCAAAGGAAGCCACTCTTACTTTTGTTTCTGAAAAAGAGGGTAAGTTGAATCTGTTATTGACTTTCGGGGTCGAAGTAGATTTTGATAAAAGAGGAGATCGTTGCAGGGCCAATGTAAGCTTTAACCTCAGAGACGCACCTTATAAGGTCAATGGGAAAAGATTACGCATTTGTGCCGATAAACTACACGGATGTGTAACCTACACAGAATCTTATTACGGGTTTACCCATGGAAATCTTGAGACGATTTGCGGCACCTATTCAGGTGACATTAAGCTCACCAGGACTTCTTACACCAACAGTTCCGCTTTCTCTCCCACCGACCGGCTGAGCGGAAAATGGACTATCCGCTTTGAAAGTGATAGCGGAGAAAAACTCCTGTTTGAAGTCGTAGACCCCAACCTGAGAGCGCCCGATTTGTAAAATAGGCTCTATAAATTGTCTTTTTGACATAACGAATAAAGAAAACTTTCCAATCTTTGGAAAGTTTTTTTTATATCGTTAAGGAGCAATTTATGACAAAGAACATCAAATTATTGCATGCAGAAGAGAGACCACGTGAGAAATTGATGTCCAAAGGGGCTTCTGCCCTCACCTGTGCGGAGCTGATCGCAATCCTGCTGAGATCCGGTCACGCAAACCTCAACGCAATCGATCTCTCGAGAGAGATTCTCCTGAAGGCGGGAAACAGCCTCAACATACTCTCGACTTTTACGGCACATCAACTGATGAGAATCAACGGAGTAGGTCAGGCCAAGGCTCTCTCAATCCTTGCAGCATTCGAACTCGGGAGAAGAATGGCCGCCGAGATTCCCGAACCGATGCCGCAGATCCACAGCTCAATTCAGGTAAACGGCATAATGTCGCCCATCATCAGCAATCTCCCCCACGAAGAGTGCTGGGTGCTATACCTCAACCGTTCCAACCGTCTCATAGGCAAGGAACGAGTCAGCCAGGGCGGTATCAGTTCCACCATATTTGATATCAGAATCATCGTCAAAAAGGCCGTGGAACATCTTGCTACGGGTATAATACTGGTACACAACCACCCTTCCGGCAATCCCAGACCGAGTGGTGAAGATATGCGTCAGACCGAAGCCCTGCGTGATGCTGCCGCTTTGTTCGATATTTCTCTTACCGACCACATTATTATTTCGAAAAACAAATTTTATAGTTTTTCCGACGAAAATTTGTAACTTAGTAGTCGAGTATAAACAAAACGACCACAGCATATGAAAATCATTAACCTAAGCGAAAAAAACTCCCTCCTCAACCGCTATATTGCGGAACTCAGGGACGTAGTTATTCAGAAAGAGAGTATGCGTTTCCGCAGAAATCTTGAAAGGATCGGTGAAATCTTTGCTTACGAGATCAGTAAAACCCTCACCTATTCACGCAAAGAGGTGGAAACCCCTCTGGGAATAGCCAATTGCAACCTCTCAGATGACAAGATAGTGCTCAGTACCATTTTAAGGGCAGGACTTCCGCTGCATCAAGGCCTTCTCAACTATTTTGACAAAGCTGAAAACTCCTTTATCGCAGCATATCGAAAGTACGGCAAGGACAACAAATTCACCATCCAACTCGAATATGCCAGCACTCCGTCTGTAGAGAATAAGATCGTGATCATTTCCGACCCTATGCTTGCTACCGGCGCATCTGCTGTACTGGCTTATGACAGACTATTAGAGAGCGGTACTCCGATACACACGCATTTCGTATGTCCTGTCGCGTCAAAATACGGTATCGACTACCTCTCCAAGAATCTTCCCCACAAAAAGACGACCTTCTGGACGGCAGCCATAGACGAAGAACTTACCAACAAATCCTACATTGTTCCCGGACTGGGTGATGCGGGTGACCTCGCTTACGGCGATAAGATCTGAAAGATCTGACTATTTAAATACCAATTCTCCTTCCACATAGGTGCGGAGAACTCTTGTGGAGAGGATTTCCCGTTCACTGACAGTCATGATGTCTTTGTCAGTGATGATGAAGTCTGCATATTTTCCGGGCTCGATACTGCCCTTTACATCCTCCTCAAAAGAGACTTTTGCCGCCCAACAGGTCATTGAGCGCAAGGCTTCTTCTCTTATTAAGGCTTCATCCATGCGGTATCCATCTTCGGGAAGAAAATCGAGATTTTTGCGAAATACCGCCGCATAAAATGTCTTTATGGGACTGATGTCTTCCACCGGAAAATCGGTACCGGTAGGAATCCATCCGAGTTGATCCATTAATTGTTTGAAATTGTATGCGTGTTCAATCCTGTCGCCCAGACGTTCTTCTGCCCAGAACATATCTGAAGTGCAGTGTGTCGGCTGAACGGAGGGTATGATTGAGAATTTACCAAATTTGTCCATATCTGCAGGGTTGATCACCTGAGCATGTTCGATACGCCATCTGCGGTCGTTCTCCCCCTTGAGGACTTCACCGTACATATCGAGTGCATAACGGTTGGCAGCATCACCGATAGCATGGGTGGCCACTTGGAATCCATGCTCGTCAGCCCACTGAAGGTAGGCGCGGAAAGCAGCGTCGTCAGTAACGTGAATGCCACGTGTTTTGGGTGCGTCAGAATAAGGTTTTAACAACAGTGCACCTCGGGAGCCAAGAGCTCCGTCCTGAAAGAGTTTGATACCTGCGATGCGCAAACGGTCGTTGCGATAGGTAGAGGTAAAGTGTTCCATATTGGCTTTCGAGGCCGAGAGATATGCGTCTATACGCAATTTGATTTGGCCACTTGTGGAGAGTAAGTCATATATCAGGAGATTTCTGAGCGACTCACCCATGGATGAGACGGAGGTCAGACCTGCAGTAAAGCACTTTTCCTGTGCCGTAAGTATGATAGTAGCCAGTTCCTGGGGAGTATATTCAGGTGTAATATTTCCCAGCGGAGCTGCGGCATCCTCCATAAATAGGCCTGTACCGTTGTCCTTCATCCCTGCGAGGTTAATGGCAGCCTTGTTGGCAACAGTAGCATGATAGTCCACTCTATTGATAATTACAGGAGTATTGGGAAAAGCCTCGTTGAGACGATGGTAAGTAGGCATCGAATTGTCGTCCGTCCATAGATTCTGATCCCATCCTTCGCCTATTATACAGGTCGTATTGCCATCCTGCTGTGCTTTTTTTAGGCGTTCAATAACTTCTGCGTAGGAAGTGGCACCTCTGAGGTTAACGTTTAGCAGCCCCCTGCCATACGAAGTAAGATGGCCGTGGCAGTCATTAAAGCCCGGATAAATGGTAACGGTAGTACCCCTTAAGTCAAGTACATTGTCTGACTTGTAGTCCGCCTTGATATATCTTGTGGAGCCTACAGCTACAAATTTTCCGTCATTGACGGCAAATGCCTGCGCTTTGGAAAAATCCTCATTTACAGTGTAGATGTTGGCGTTTATTACAATCATATCAACCTGCTTTTTATGGCCACACCCGGCAGCAACAAGGCAGATGAAAAGAGGGAGGATTATACGTTTCATATGGTTGATTTTTAAGAAATTACTTCACAAATCAGAGTGGCTGAGGTGCAGGAGAGCACCTTTACTCTGACAAAGTCACCGGCTTTATGGCCGGCAGCGGGGAATACACAAGTCTTATTCTGGGAGGTACGACCCATCAGTTCCTCTTCGGAACGTTTGGAGGTTCCTTCTACCAGCACCTTGTACTCACATCCTACGGTATACCGGTTATTTTGCAAGGAAATCTCATTCTGCAGAGCTATTATCCGGTTGAGACGCTCAGTCTTAACCTCCTGTGGAACATCGTCCTTAAATTGTCTTGCAGCTCTTGTGCCGGGTCTTTCGGAGTATTGGAACATAAATGCACCATCAAACTGTACCTCTTCCAAGAGGGAGAGAGTTTCAAGATGGTCCTGATCGGTCTCGGAGCAGAATCCCGCTATCACATCGGTTGTGATGGCGCAATCCGGAAGTATTTCGCGAATCTTATCTATACGCTCCAGATAACTCTCACGAGTATACTTACGATTCATCTTCTCCAGCACAGAGTTGCTGCCCGATTGTACGGGAAGATGGATATGCTTGCAGATATTGTCATACATCGCCATAGTGTAGAGCACACTGTTGCCCATATCTTTAGGGTGCGAAGTGGAGAAGCGTACCCTTACTTTACGATCTATCAGTGCCACCTGCTCCAGCAAACGCGCAAAGTTGACCTGGCGGGAGGGGTTGTGAGGGTCCAGCCAAAGGTAGGAATCGACATTCTGTCCGAGGAGGTTTATTTCCTTGTAGCCATTGGCAATTAGAGATTCTGCCTCTCTGACGATACTCTGAGGATCGCGACTACGTTCTGCCCCACGCACATAAGGGACTATGCAGTAAGAGCAAACATTGTTGCAACCTCTCATAATCGAGATGAATGCAGTTACACCGTTTCGGTCCATCCGCACCGGCGATATATCAGAATAGGTCTCTTCATGAGAAAGATGTACATTGATTTGTCCAGTACCCGCTTTTGCTTCCTCCACAAGACGGGGGAGTTCACGGTATGCATCCGGACCGGCAACCACATCCACCACCGGATATTCAAACAACTGATCCTTAAGACGTTCTGCCATGCACCCGATAACCCCTACCACAACATCCGGACGGCGCTTCTTTTCCAGACGAAACAGGTCAAGGCGTCCGAAAACCCTCTGCTCGGCATTTTCCCTGACGGAACAGGTGTTAACAAGGATCACATCGGCATCCTCCATCTTCTCGCAGAGTGAATAACCGGCATCCTGCATCACGGAGAGCACTACCTCGCTATCGTTGACATTCATCTGACAACCATACGTTTCGATGTACAACTGTGGCTTGTTAGGATCAAGTATCGGTTTGACGGAATGGAATTTGTTATCTCTCATATCGCAAAGATAAGTTTTTTATATCTTTGCGAAAACAAAAAGGCTGATATGAGATACAAATCATTGCGCAACATCCTGCTTTTACTCTCAATATTGCTGCTGATTGGCGGCTGCCAGAACTACAAGAAGCTTCAGTTCCAATCCTACGCTATAGAAAAAATCGACAACATATCATTTGGAAAAGGGAGTGTCTGCGCTACTCTCACTCTCAATGTGGGCGTTGCCAACCCCACCTCTACCACCTTTACCGCAAAGGACCTTGAGGCCACCATTTATAGCGGCAACGGCGATCCTTTCGCAATTCTGACCTCCGACGAGAAGATGGTCATCCCTCCCAACAGTGAAGACTCCTTAAAGTGGAAGATCAATACGGAACTGCTCAATCCCCTCTCCGTTCTTGCAGCGGGTGGTTTTTCGATGGAAAATCTAGACGTTGAAAATATGACGGTGGACTACAGTATAGTATTTTCCGGCGGAATCAGAAAAAGATTCTCCGGCAAAGGAGTAGTACTCGGTGACCTGATCCGCGCTTTCAAATCCACTTTACCTGACTCACAATCCCAATGAAAATCCTTATGAAAAGAATACTTTCCACACTCGCAATCCTACTTTGCATACCATTGAGCAATCTTCCGGCGCAGAATCGGTTCATCCCGCAAGACACGACTATCAATGTCAGCACGGAAGTGGAGGGTGACACTCTGCTTGCAGGCAGACAGATATTCTCGCTGCTCAGTGAATCATTCTCCGGCGGCGGTACGGTCATCGTGAGACAATCCGGTACCCTACGCAATGCTCTTCTTAGCCATATAAACAGCAACTCAGAGCGTGTAATTATCGGTTATCGTATAAGAATCTATTTTGACAACAGCCAGAACGCCAGAGTGCGCTCTGAAGCTATCGCCAACCAGTTTGTAAGAGAGTATCCCCACATAAAGGCCTATCTCAGCCATGTCAATCCCTACTTCAAGGTGACTGTTGGCGACTTCCGCACCAAATACGAGGCGCAGCAGTTTGCAAGTCAAATAAGTAGCAGATACCCTTCTGTGTTTATTGTAAGAGAGCAAATAGGATATCCTATCGTCTCCACCAGCGGTACTTCCCTTTGATGTTGTCCTTAAGATTCTTGAGCGATGTAATGTGCCGCTCAATCTTTTCGGGATAGATATCCTGAATATTCATCAGTATACCTGTTTCTTCCACTCCCCCGAACTCCCTATTTATAGAAGTGCCGAATACGCGCATACTCGGTGAAAGACTCATGTAAGAGTTTATCAGCGGAGGTATCAATTCACCCATATCCTTAAGACGCGCTACGAGTTGTTTATACGCCTCCTTATACTCCATCCCCTCAAAAAGAGATGCATAGTAGGGATTGGCTGCATCTGTGTCTAGCGGATCTATGGGAGTTACAAGAGAATCTTTATCAGGGAAAAAATGGTTGAGGAAATAGAGCAGGATGTTACGCGCCTTAACATTATAAGTGGAGTACATCGTCACTTTGCCGAAGAAATAGCGGTGAGTGTCATATTTTACAGTGAGTGCCCCAAGACCATCCCAAAGATTGTCCAGAGCAAAGATACCTTTGCGTTTGAGATTGAGACGATGATATAGTGGCTGCACAAAAGAGCGCCCCAGCTCCATGGTATATGGCAGAACATCCTTTAAAAAGCGTTTTGAAAAATTAAAAAGCTTACTTGTAGCCATCTTGACGGGGTCCAGGCCACCGGAACAATCGATATAGCGATAACCACCCACAATCTCCATCTGGTCCGGATCCCAAACTATCAGTTGTCTATAAGGATTGTCAGGATCGGTATCGTATTCGTCGATATCTATATCCTTTCCGGTACCGCCGCCGGAGCTGCGGAAAGAAATTTCACGCAGACGCCCTATTTCGCGCATTATATTGGGAGAATCCACTGCAGTTACATCATAGAGCATATTACCGCCCCTATTAGTATCCCTAATGTATTTGTCCGGAGTAAGTTCGTTGATTATCAGTTTACGATCAACCGGTTGGATTATTGGCTTCATAGGCTTTCTCTCTTATAATATCTGTCCATTCTCGCAGCGATTTTTCCGAAGTGATGCTCTCGATGGGTATCGAGTCACCAAACCAGATCTCAAAACTGCTGTTTTTCTGTTTGAATAATTCGTGGGGAAGGAAAAGCATCTCAATGTTGAATTTGATACCGAGAAATTTCCTGACCTTAGCCAGAGCGTAAAAGAAATTGGAATTGCGTCCCGAAAAATATATCGGCACGATATCTCTTTTGTGGGCGATGGCCTTTTTAAGAAAATTGGTCTGCCACTGGGGATCTGTTATTTTTCCTTTTATTTTCCTTGAACAGAGTCCTGCCGGGAAATAGAGTATCTGAGATTCTGATGAGTATGTATCGTTGATTAGTTGTGCATATTCACGGCTCATCTTTCCCACTTTGTTTACCGGAATAAAAAGCGACTCAAAAGGCTTGACATGCATTAGAAAATCATTCACGACAAATTTGATGTCGGGAAAGATCTTGCCGATAAGGGCAATCAACACCGAACCGTCCAACCCACCCAGAGGGTGATTGGAAACAAAGATGTATCTGCCTGACGGATCAATCTTCTCCATTCCGTGAGGCGTGTAGGTGATACCCAGATGTGCAAGTGCGTGCGTAGCAAACTCAACTCCCTCATAATCTCCATAAAGAGCAAGAATCTCGTTGATCTCATCCTGATGAACAAGTTTCTTAATCCGGTTGATTACAAATCCCGGTAGTTTCTTCGCCAACGACGGACTTTTAGCAGCAATAACTTGCTTTACATCTATCTTAAGTGGTGTCTGACTCATCGTTTCACTTTGATGTGCAAATATAGACAAAAATGAAAACACCGGCAATAAAACAAGAGGCGGCCTTCCGGCCGCCACTTGAAAAAAGAGAAATATTTTATCTACTGAAAAGTCTTGTTAATAATTTCTACATCAGTCCAGCAATTCTTGCAGTTTTGCCTCAATCTCTTCATGAGTCAGATTGCCAATTACCCTGCCATCCTTGTCAAGAAGGAAATAACTAGGAATAAAATGTACCGCGTAACTGCTGATGACTCTTGCCGAACTGTTTTCCACAGGAAATTCGTCAATCACATGTACCCATGGAGTCTGGTCCTCATCTATAGCCTTTACCCATTTATCATAACTTGTATCATTTGATACTCCTACAATCTCAAAACCTTTGTCGTGGTACTTTTCGTAAAGCTCTTTTAAAGCTGGCATACCGGCCCTGCAGGGGGAGCACCAGGAGGCCCAGAAATCAACCAGGACATATTGGCCCCTTAGTGAGGATAATGTCACATCATTGTCATCTCTGTCTTTCAATGTAAAATCGGGAGCAAGATCCCCCGGTTGTACTGCCCTCAATGCTTCAATCTCTTCCCTCAGATCTTTTGCAAGGTATGACTTACGCACTCGTTCAGAAAATTTAGCAAAAGCTTCTTCCTTCTCCTCAAGGGTTGTAGATGAAGAGGTATATATGTTATAGATTGCAATAGCAGCTTCAACATCAGGATTTGCTAAGCAATAGGCTAGAATGGCATCTTTTTGAGCATTAAAATATTTCTCCCTTAACTCTTTTCCATATTTCTGCTCGATTTCTGTTCTCATCCGAGTATAGCTATCGTAATCTTTGAAGGATAGCTTGTCAGCCTCTTTTACTGCCTTAACATATTCTGCATATTGTTCCTCTGTGTCAATCGCCGAAAGCAATTCAACCATTCCCAGGGTAAAATCATTATTGGTGCCTCCAGAAACATTGGGGTCGGAAAAATATTTGCCATATTGTCCTTGATCAATGATGCCCTCCAGTTCGGGAGCAAACAGAATTACCGCATTTTCTACATAAAACAGCCCTACGATAGGGGTCTCATTCTGCGGTATGACTGAAATCGAACCGCGTACTGGCTCTGCTACATTGCCATTGAACTCAAAAGCACCTGCAGACATCACAACCGTATCACTTACCTTTGTCTCATCAAGAGGATCGAGATAAGAGAGAACTGCAATTCCATCATATTCACCGCAATTGCCTTTGATTGTAAAGCCCGGCTGATTTGAGCAAGCAACAAGTGTTAGTGCTGTAATTGCACATATTATCGTTTGTTTCATATCTGTTATTTTACTGTCAATGTGAATTCTTTTGTTTCTGGAGCATAGCAGGTCTTATCATTACAACACTGGTATGTGAATTTAATTTTCACCTGGTCCCCATGCTCCAAACCTTCGATTTTGTAAATATAGTCACCCTTGTCCCTATAAATGGTGGTTTTCGAACCGGGAAGGCCTATAAATGCGGGTGCAATAAAGTCAACCTGCTTTGCATTTTCAGGGAGGTATAGCTCTGCTTTTGTTTCTATAAAAGGATCTTCATCAGACACCTTTGCATAAATGTAATGACCTACATGAATGTATTGAGATATAAGCACGGCAATTGTGCCGTCACCGTGTTCAACCAGTTCAGCCTCTAAGCAAACAGGATTTGCAGGGTCAGTCTTTGGACCTCGGCGGTCGCTTTGTAGAGGATTATTTATTGCCGCTTTTTTCAATAGATACTCCCTCTCCTGTTCATCCAGTCGTACTTGATAGTCATTACCCGGGACATCCTCAAAAGTATTAATAAGAAAGAGCCATCCACCCGATTCGGTAAAGAAGAGTTTATCTTTGTATGTTTCATACCAATCTCTCCACTGGACCGGAGTAGCAAAACGACAAAGGGTATAACGTTCAAGAACTGTCTTTGCGATTTCGACATCCTCTCCATTCTCGAGCATAGAAATCGCCTTGTCCAAAATACGGATATCATTGTTTGCGATACCTATATAGCGTGCCTCCTCATCAATATCAAGGGTGTATTCCCCAGGCTTACAATAGAAATAGTCCCTATTACGGTCATAGTATCTTGCGTATTCTGTGGCATCGGTGCCAAAGAAGTGGTATAATTCAGGTACTCTTTGCTTTAGATAATCAGAGAATGTTATGAGTTTCTGCTCGGGAAAATTGAGATAAAGTTTTTCAGTTCCACTAAGTTCCTCACCTTTATCCTGTTTTTCCTGTGCGGCTTTCTTAAATTCGGCAACTTGTCTGTTAAATTCGGCATTGCTGGCATTATAATCCTCCCAAGCTTCACGAGTAACAAGATATTTATAACCTTTGAGGTCATCTTTTACTGCTACAGGATCAAATTTCCTTGCAATCGGATGCTGACCTGCAAACTGTGAAATATAGACTATAGAATTGACAAAAAGCGCCTTTGCCTCATCTGTCATATAGTCCGGTGAAGCCGAAAACCCCCAATGAAAATAGTTTGCATGACGTCCAATGGCAATGGCATCAATACTCTTAGCACAGGTGCCGCTTGAAATGACCTCTGTTTCAGGAGAATCCAGATAGCCTCCAGGACGTGAAACCATACCAATCTTGTAACCGGGATTGTTTGTATAATTAACTGTCTGCATTGTAAACATCAACGTGGAGTCAGGTAGGGTTACTCCGTCCATTTTTGCATAATCATATGCTAGCGAAGGAGTTGCTTCCATTTTGATATTCAATTTCACCTTTAAAGGACCTTTGAATATAGGATGGTCACCATTCCAGTTGTGAGCCTTGTCTTCAAGGCATAGACAATACCAGTCATTTTTAGTACCAACTCTGATACCAATAAGTTCGCCCATAGATGCAATCGTTAATACGGGACGGTTGAAATCAAGTGGCAGATACTGTGCTTTTTCATACTTTAACAACTTTCCGTCCGGACTATATTCCAAAATCCGTGGACTAATTGGATTAGGGGTGTGATCAAATATGGTTACGTCATATAGATCTGACATATCTACCGTATAATCTGCAGCATCAATTACCTTGTATTTCTTGAAGTTCTTTTTGAGAAACTTATCAAATGAAGTCATCCTGGTCTGAGTACTTTTTGCAATTGTCACACTATCCGGTTTGTCATCCAAACCCATCAATTCAATATCTGGGCTTCCACCTACAAACAAGACGCTTACCGACTGCTTTTTCTGTGCATTTAAACCCAGAAAACAGTTCAGCAGAATTATTATAAATAAAAGTCTGAGTTTCATTATTCGTTATTTATAGTTTTGTTTTATGTTTGGATTGTTGTTGATCACATTCAGGGGAAATGGGAATATCCACATTGGGGAGTCATGCCTCAAAGTGAATTTATGACCGGCAAGGTCTCTTGTAAAGTCCTCCTCCCATCCTGAAATCTGATTCCATCTTTTACGTTGAATAAAATTGTAGCAGGAGTAGTTGTTTTCTCCATGAGATGTCTGTTTCAATCTGAAGATTGCATCCTCCTTGCTTGTTATTTTACCTACCAATGGCTCATACACAGAAGGATCAATACGATTTACTCGAATTTTGTCGATAATCTCCCTTGCTGCATTGATGTTCCCTTTGTGTATCTCTGCCTCAGCCAATATAAGATACATATGAGTTGTTTTCAGCCCCATATGATTCCATCCAGAGTCAAGGTCGTATGTGAATGCATAATCAAGTCCCAGGTAAGACATACCCATTCCCATTCCCGGAAAGAAATCATACATCATTTTATCAGTGGACATTTTATCAAGAGATGCATGGCCAGGTTCGAATCTTGCCTCTGACTCAGGGGTTCTCGCATTGAAGAACTCGGGATTGTGAACGTAGAAAAGATCTTCCTCGCATTTCATCTGAGGACGAAGCACTGCAGGGTACTGGCCCCCGAGAAGATAACCCTGCACCATTATTATCATTTCATTGTAATTTGCAATGGCATCATTTATGGCAAGTACTGATCTCGCAGCTGCTACAGCTTCATCATACTTCTGCATTGACATAAGAACCCATGCCTTTACTGCATAAGCTGCAGGTTTGCTGATTCTCATTTTGTTGATTGAAACATCAGGAAGAGCATTCAACGCCAATGCGGCATCTACATCTGCAAGGATATTATCATATACTTGCTGGACTGTAGCCTGCTCAGAGGGGTGCGAAATATCCCAGTCGTGCATCATGTAGGGGATACCACCATCAGACGCAGCTGTTACCGGGTTATATGCTTTTGCAAATTTATTTACTGCAAGGTAGTGGTTATAGGCACGTAAAACCAGAGCTTCTGCCTTGAGTTGCTTTTTGGTAGATTCTGAACCGGAAGCCTCGTCAACTTTGGATATAACTGGATTAGCCACCCTGCCGATAATTGAATAGAATTCACTATAGTCACTATCATTCGAGGTGAGTTCAGCCATCTTGTCCTGATTTGACTCATCCCAAGTCCACATTATCACATCCCTTGTTTTATTTGGCATAGAGAGTTGAGTGGAGACATTGCTAAAAGTATAGAGCATATCTCCGGCCATTTGGTTAAAGTCAGAACCACTTTGATAAAACTCTCTATTGAGAAGCAATTCCAGTTCGTCTGTAGTGGAAAGCAGATTCTTACCTTTCGGCTGAATATCCGTAAACTGGGCACAGGATGTGGCAAACAATATCACACCTGTCAGTAAAAAATGTAATATCTTTTTCATGATAGTTTCGATTAGAAGTTGATGTTAATACCGAAAATAAATGTAGATGGCAATCTTATGCCCATAGTCTCCGGATCAACTTTGACCTTGTTGCCCATCCAAAGAGCTCTGGGATTGTCAATCTGGAACTTCAGGGAGGCACGTTGGATGTTAACGGCATCAAGCCAAGATTCGGGAAAATCGTAACCCAGCACGATGTTCCTGATTTTCAGAAAAGCAGCACTATGGATTGCATTATTGCCATAACGGGGTTCGTTACCAAGTGAGTATGAAGCATATCGTCCGATACCGGGAGTATTTGTGGGATTGTCGGGGGTCCAGGCATTTACAAAATAACTAGCAACGGCACTATATGGTACTCCGAATGTTTCGACCTCAGGTAACGCACGCATTACATGGCCACCATAATATGCCATCAACACACTTAGACTGAAACCCTTCCAAGTCAAGCGATTATCGAAGCTGGCTACTACTATCGGCTCACTTTGTCCGGAGTATTCAAGAATATCTATGCTTTTCCCAGATACGCTGTGAGCTTTGTTGTCATCTTCTATATACCAAAGAGTCATACCCTTCTCACCTTCCTGATCGCTAATGCCCGCAAATCTGTATGACCATACCGCACTGGTTGGATAATCTACCCTGTACGGAGTACTCACCAACTGATATGCCATTGTAGAAGGATTTTCAATATCAGTCACTTTATTTTTGTTAATTGCAAATGTTAGACTACTTGACCATCCAAAATCCTCCCTGCTACTCTCTCTAAACCAGTCAGCCGTCAATGACACTTCTACACCTCTGTTGACCATATCTGCCATATTCATAAACATTGAGCTGAATCCGGTAGAAGGGTCAAGGGTTTTGTATGAGAAGAGATCTTTGCCCACTTTATTGTAGAAATCTAACGATCCACTGAACCTGTTCTCAGCAAAGGAGTAATCAATACCGATATTGGTGGTACGTGTCTGCTCCCATTTCAAGTTGGGGTTAGCAGGAGATTCGATTACACCGTAAGGAAGGTTGGTCAGCTCGTTAAAGCCTGAACTTCTTGCCGTCATATAACTTGTTGCCCCTTGATAGATGTTGCCAGTCACACCATAGCTGATGCGAAGCTTGAGTACATTTATCCAGTTAACAGGGCTCATAAACTCCTCGTTATTGATGTTCCATGAGAAACCTGCTGACCACAACGGTTTACCACGGAACTTCACATTAAGACCATATACATCCGCGTAATCTTTTCTAAAAGAACCAAATACATTGTATCTGTTATCATAAGTGTATGTGAAGTTGGCGTAACCCGATGCGTAGCGATGTTTCTGTTCAATGACGGGAGTCATGTTATTTTTGATATACGGAGTATATATGAACTGATTTGCAGGGTAACTGCCAAGATATGTGGAGTAGTTCATCAATGCTAGAGTGGCGAAGTCAATTACCTGGGTAGATGCTGTCTGAAGCTGATCGTCATAACCGAGCATCAAACTACGTGTACCCTGGCTCAGGGTCTCCCTGAACTCGATACCCGCAAGTGCGGCAATGGTATGTTTACCGAATGTATTGGCATAATTAACCTGACCGCGGCCTGTCCAGTAAGCACCATCAGTATTGGTCGCCGATTTGAAACCTCCACTTCGTGGTGTAAGATAAGTAAGTGTACCATCAGGATTCTCCTGTGTATAGGCGTTACGCATCAATCTAGCAGCATGGCTTTCCTGTGTTGCCAGCCAGTCCGATGTTGTATGGTTGCTCTCATACACAAACTGGGCTGTTGCTGTCAGACCATTAATTATCTTAAAAAGAAGATCACCGTGATAACGCATATACTGACGTTTTGTAGTCACGGTGTTGTTGTAATGCTCTGCAACGATGTCGGTGCCCAAAGGATAATAACCCTCCACTTCATTCTTATCCCAGTACTCATTTCCGTCATACCAGTAAAAGAATTTTTTATAGCTTCCATCCTCATTATACATTGTCTCGTATGCTGGTATCATCCATGGATTAGTAAAGGATGCATTGTAATCATAACCTTGTGTCCTGCTCTTATCATAAATGCCGTTCACACTCAGGGTCGCTGTCAGCCATTTGGCAATGTCATAGCTGCCTTTGTAATTAATGTTGATCTGTTTGTAACCGGAGTTAATAACTCCTTGATTATCCTGTTTGTAATTGATTACAAAGTTGCTATTGAAGTTGTCAGCCCTGGAACGTATGGCAAGATTGTATTGTTGGAGAATCTTTCTCAAATATACAGCATCTGCATACTCCTGCGCAAAATTGTTCTGACTATATTTGCTGAGTAAGATATTGAGCTGTTCCTTGGAAATCTGTCCTATAGCATTTTTATAGTATGCATACTGGATTGGTGAAATAGCACCTGTGCCACTATTCAATGATGATTCAAATGATCCTACAGGGTCAGCTACTTCACCATCGTTGTTGTTAAAGTAGTAATCATAATACTCTGATTCCGTTTTTACCTGTTGAGCGGCATTCATATAGAAGTTATCTCCATAATCCATATTTGTTTTCTCGTAAAGAGTGATGTTTGAAGAAAAGTCAACATCGATTTTACCTTTATCCTTCGCACTTTTGGTATTAATAACGATGATACCATTGGATGCGCGCGCACCATAGATGGCGGCGGCTGCGGCATCCTTCAACACATTAATGCTCTCAATATCGTAAGGGTTGAGATCATCGAGTGAAGTCTCCACCGGTAGGCCATCAAGCACGATAAGCGGCTGTGTCTCCGAATATATTGAGCTCACGCCGCGAATTGTGAGTTTACCTCCGTACGTACTCAAACCTGCCACCTTACCTTCGAGACTATTTAGCAGATTGGGGTTATATCGCTCTTCAAGTGCTTTGGAACTTACGGTTGAAATAGATCCGGTCACCTTTTCTTTTTGAATGTTTTGATAACCGGTTACTACAATTTCATCTATGAAAAGGCGGCTGGAGGTCATTATAACATTCATAACGCTCCTACCGTTAGTAGGAATTACCACTGTTTCCATTCCAAGAAGCGTGAACTCAAGTTCAGCCTCATTTACATTTTTCACATCGATTGAATAGTTGCCGTTCTCATCGGAAATAGCATAAGCATTAGTCTTCTTGTCAACAACGGCAACACCAGCAAGCTTTTCACCATTAGTGTCATAAATGGACCCCTTGACTGTAACTTTTAGTTCCCTGGTTCCTGCCGATGGTTTTGGAGTTTGGTCTACAGAGGTTGTAGAGGAGGGTGCTAAAGCGATCTGTTTATCAAGGATGGTATAACTGATACCGTTTGGAATTAAGATTCTATCCAATACGGAGGTCAGCGTTTCATTAGTCACCTTGATGGTAATGATGTTTTTTGCTCCTATAAGCGCGTCATTGTAAACAAAGGTGTAATCCGTCTGTTTCTGAATTTCGTTTAATACGCTTTTCAAGGGCGCCTTTTCGAAATTCAATGTGATATTCTGAGCACCCGCGATTTGCGCTGATGCCATCAGTGCCACAGCCATGGCTAGAATCACCTTGACGGACCTGTTTTGGAAGAGTTTTTTTAAAAATCTCATAATCAAGATGTTAAGGTTAATTTTTATTTAATTAGTTGTTTAAGAGTCAGATAAAATTCAGGACTTTCACCAAGAGTGACGTTAACAATAGTTCCTTGGGGATCGATGATTATCTTTGTGGGATAACCCTTAACGAAATAAATCTGTGTGATATCCGGATTTTTTCCATTGACCACATTTATCCAAGGAAGCTCATTGTCAGCGACGGTTTTCCGCCATTTATCCGGTTGGTCTTTGCACGCTATGCCTACAAATTCAACATTCTTACCTTTGAGTTCTGCATAGGCCTCTTTCATTTCTGGAAAACCTTTAATGCACCATTTACACCAGCTACCCCAGAAATCGAGCACAACATATTTACCCTTTAGGGAAGAAAGTCTAAATTCATTTCCATGAACATCAGTCGCCGTAAAATCAGGTGCATCCTGGCCCACAGAAAGAGTTTCCCGCTTACCCTGAATGAGATTTGCTCGTGAAGCAACCTGTGCAAACATAGTTGTTACTGATACAACAATCAAAACAGTGAGAAGAAGTTTTTTCATACATTTAGATGGTTTCCTTAACATTATTACAATTTTCCACGCTTATTCACTAAAAAAAGAGAGAAAATCTCAATTTTCTCTCTTTCACTCCAGTAACTTATCCTATGAAACTACATTGCCATCGTAGCGTATAACAAGATGAACGATACCGCAAAAATGTCACCGTTTCATATAATGTCTACTAATGTTGTTCATTTTTGTATGCCTTGACTCCCTCTTCAAGCCATTGGATGAAGGATTCCACGTCGAGGTTGTAGCCGCGGGGCTCCACCAACTGTCTGCCGTTGTTATCCTCCAGAACATAATATGGCTGAGCATTGACTCCGTATCTTGTCAATGCAAAATGGGAGTTGATCTTGCCGAGTGTTTTGAGTACTTTTCCATTATCATTCGTCACCCAATTCTCCTCAGGGACCTGTTTCTTGTCATCTGCATAGAGGGCACAGATTACATAATCCCTTTTGAGAATCTCAAGCACCCTCGGATCACTCCATACCCTCGCCTCCATCTCACGACAATTGACGCATCCGTGGCCGGTAAAATCTACGAATACCGGTTTACCGACCTTTGCGGCGTGAGCCTGAGCCTCCTCCAGATCAAAAAAGCCGCTCAATCCATGAGGAAGTTTAAGAAAATCCCCATATTTGACAGTATATGCGCTTGCCGCTTCAGCCTGAGTGGTACGACTTCCGTCTGTTGGTATCACAAAATCTTGTGTGCTGATAGGAGGCAAATAACCGGAGAGGCCTTTTAAAGGAGCACCCCACATACCGGGGATCATATATACCACAAAGCTGAAGGATGCTATCGCGAGTACCAGGCGAAAAACCCCAATGTGCTGGAGGTCGCTATCGTGCTTGAACTTGAGTTTGCCCAGCAGGTAAAATCCCAATAATGTAAAGCAGACAATCCATATCGCAAGATAAATCTCCCTGTCCAGGAGTCCCCAGTGATAGACCTGATCAGCAACGCTGAGGAACTTAAAACCAAGTGCCACCTCGATGAATCCAAGCACCACCTTAACGGAGTTGAGCCATCCACCACTCTGGGGAATATTACTCAGCAGAGAGGGGAAGAGGGCGAAGATCATGAAAGGGAGCGCAAAAGCCAAAGAGAAGGCCAGCATAGTGATAATTGGGGCCCAAAACTCACCTGCAGTGGATTTTATGAGTACCGTACCCACAATGGGGCCTGTACATGAGAAGGATACCAGCACGAGAGTCAGAGCAAGGAAAAACACTCCTCCCAATCCCTGACGTTTACTCGCCTGCTGGTCACTTTTATTGACCAGCTTGCTCGGCATTACTATCTCGAATGCACCAAAGAAGGAGGCGGCAAAGGCCATAAATACCAGGAAGAAGAGGATGTTGGGCAGCCAGTGGGTAGCCAACCAGTTGAAGATATCTGCAGTGACGGCATCTCCTCCTACCAGACGTGTTATGATGATTATAGCCGCAATAGGAACTGTATATAGTAATACTATAAATACACCGTACATTATGGCGCGGAACCTGCCTCTTGCTTTGTCCTCAGAACCCTTAATGAAGAATGATACGGTCATCGGCACCATGGGGAAAACACAAGGAGTCAGTAATGCTGCAAATCCCCATAATATAGCCTCAATGATCATAGCCCAAAGCGAACCGCCCCTTGTAGCCCTTTCGGAGGCCGACATCTGAACTTCACTATCAGGTGATGAGACAGCGGCGATCTCGTCAGACTCTTCCTGAGTAAGTCCGGGAGCTTCCTGAGCTGTAGCATTCTGCACTTCCGATGCAAGAAAGGGTGCTTGCAGCTCTATTTTCATGGTATGGTCATCCGGCGGAGTACAGCTGGTATCGTCGCAGGTCATCCACTCGACCATTACTTCCACAGTGGCTTTCGGTACTGCAAGTTTTACCTTCTGAACAAAAGTGACGCTCTTCTCGTAGTAGCCGATTACCATACCGAACATAGGATCATCCACCTTGATCGGCTTCTCAATGGAACTGGTCTCTCCCACCTTGGTCACACCATTGGGAAGGGTAAAGATAAATGTTGTGGCATTAGGACCGTTTTCATAAGGACCCATATCGTACATATGCCATCCCGGGGCAATGGAAGCCGTTATTTTTATATCGAATGTTTTATCACCAACTGCCTCCGAAGCAATTTTCCAGGAAACAAGATCCGACTGTGAATATGCTAAAATAGAAATTCCTGATAGGAGCGTCAGGACAAAAAATAATTTTTTGATGAATCGCATTGCTATATTTTATTGTTATTATCAATAGAGGGAAACACGGTTGTCCTGCACGGATGATCTCACACCACAGGTAAGACGAAGCAAATTGAGCACCTGTCCAAGTGACTCCGAGCTAAAACTTGCCGTAAAAACATTGTCCATCACTTTTGTGTTGTTGACAGTAATGACCACTCCATACCAACGCTCGATTTTTTTGATCACCTCCTCGATAGGAGTATTGTCAAATACCAGATATCCATCTTTCCATGAGGTATTTAGCCTCATATCAGCAATCTTGCGCCCTGCGGAGGAAAGGCCTTCAGTGGAAACAATTATCTCTTCTTTTTCCTTAAGCACTATCTCCTTGTCTTGACCGTCTGTCATAATCGAAACCCTGCCAGATACAAGGGTGAGTTTAAGATTTTTGTCATTACTGTATGAAGATAGATTGAATTCGGTGCCGGTGACATTTACTATAACACCCTTCTTCGTGCGAACAAACATTGGCCAGTCACGATTGCTTTTCACTTTAAAGTATCCTTCTCCATCGAGTTCGACTACACGCTTGCCATCCTCGAATCTTGAAGGACATGTGAGTCTGCTGTCGCTGTTTAGAATTACCTCGCTGCCGTCAGGAAGTATTATACTGCCCTTAACGCCGGGATTTACACTATATTTGAGAATGGCATCATTCTGCTCAAGATCGGGTACCACCATTATTAGTTTATACTCCGCTGTGATATTTTCAAGCTGTTTTTCAAGACTTCTGTTGTGAAGAATAATAATACCACTAACAACCAGCAACACAGCTGCCGCAACTGAAATTGCCCATACGAAACTACGCTTTAGTGGAGTTCTGTCATAGCCGACGGCACATCTAATATCATGCAATGACTCAGGAGAGGGTGCACTGTTAGGCAGATTCGAAAATACCCACTCTGCCTTTTCTTTATAATCTTGTATGTTTTTATCTTTCATTTCTTACATTTTGTTACAGTTAATACAGAAACACTAAACAGTTCCCTAAATTATTGTTGGAAAATCATCAATTTTTTGCGAAATATTTTCAAGGCTTTAGAGATGTTAAACTCCACTTTTTTTACCGAAATCTCCAATTTGCGGGCAATTTCCTCATAAGAAAGCCCTTCTTTTCTGCTCATGACAAAAATCGTTCTGACTAGGTCCGGTAGTTCATTATAGGTAACATCTATGATCCTTTTCATATCCAGCGAATCAATTATGGAAACCAGGCTGTCGTCCGTCAATGCTCTGATCATATTGTCAAAACCCGAACGTTCAATAGAATCAGTCATTCTTGTACGAAGCATACTTAAATGATTAAGAGCTTTGTTGCGAGCAATAGTGTATAAATATGAGCGCAAATTCTGCTTAGGATCAATGCGGTGTCTCGTATCCCATAATGTAAGGAATGTATCCTGCGCCAAATCCGCTGCTACATCCGAATCTCCCGTATAATGGAAAATAAAGAAGCGTATGTTCTCAAATTCCGCTTTAAAAAGCACTTCAAACGCATCCTTGCTCGACGACTTGATCGCAGTCGAAAGCGAGCGAATAACATCTTGTTCCCATTTGTGATAAGTGCTCATTACTCCGTGATATTATTGCCCAAAGATAACCAAATTGTCAAAACGATGGAAAAATTATTACCTTTGTTATGAAATGTTAAAGCAGACATTACAACAGACACAGACTACAAAGCTCTCTCCGCTGCAGATTCAAACCATCAAGCTTCTGGAGCTGCCGATGCTGGAACTTGAGCAGAAGATACAGAGGGAGATAGAAGAAAATCCTGTCCTGGATGAAGTTATACCGGAATCCGAGGAAGAGGATGCGGCTGATATTTCCCTTGACTCATACGACCAGGACGATCCTACACCCTCATACAAACTTCGTGTCAATAATCAGGGCAAAGACCTCAAGCCTCAGTACAATACATTCTCCGTTCAGGAAAGTTTTCACCAAAACCTTATAAAACAACTAGGTTTCTACTCTCTTGACAACAGAAAAAAGCAAATTGCCACCTTCATGATTGGAATGCTTGAGGACGATGGATACCTCAGGCGTGATCTGGACTCCCTTACGGATGATATCGCCTTCCGTCTGGGTATTGAAACCACTGAAGATGAACTGGAGGAGATTCTATTTATAATACAGGAGTTTGAGCCTGTGGGCGTCGGCGCAAGAGACCTTAGAGAGTGTCTCCTGCTGCAAATTGCCACCAAGAAACAAACTCCCTCGCAACAACTTGCCGAAACCATCCTCAGGGACTATTTCAACGAATTCTCCAGAAAGCATTATTCCAAACTCATGTCCCGGCTGGGTGTCACAAATGATGAGCTCAAAGAGGCTATCGAAGAGATCCAGCGCCTTAATCCCCGCCCCGGCGGACAGATTGACGACTCCTATTCAGAACAAACTCAACAAGTGATTCCGGATTTTATATTGGAACTCAAAGAGGGCGAATTGGTGATGACAATGCCCAGATACTCCATACCTGAGCTCAGAGTCAACAGACGCTACGCAGATATGCTGATAAAGGGCTCAAATGCAAACACCAAAGCAGGTAAGGAGGCCGTCACCTTTGTTAAAAAGAAACTTGACGACGCCAAATGGTTTATCGAGGCTATAAAGCAGCGCCAAAACACTCTTCAGAACACAATGAACGCCATTATAGACTTCCAGAGAGAATACTTTATGGATGGTGATGAGACCAAGCTCAAGCCTATGGTACTTCGCAATATCGCCGAAAAAGCCAATCTGGACATCTCGACCATTTCCAGAGTGGTCAATTGCAAATATATACAGACTCATTTCGGCATCTATCCGTTGAAATATTTCTTCTCCGAAGGCCTTATCAATGAAGATGGAGAGGAGGTTTCCACCCGCGAAATTAAAAATGTCCTCGTCCGGATTATAGACAACGAAGACAAAACCGCTCCACTGACGGACGAGAGCATAGTTGAAGCCCTTTCGGAAAAGGGTTACAAGGTAGCCAGACGCACGGTAGCCAAATACCGCGACCAGCTTGGCATACCTGTAGCCAAACAAAGAGTGGAATTGTTATAATCTTATTTGGTAAGTTCCCACTCGGTACCCTCTTTGGTATCTTTGATCTGAATACCGATGGCTTTGAGTTCGTCCCGGATCCGGTCGCTTTCAGCCCAGTTCTTTGCAGCTTTTGCTGCATTGCGGTTCGCAAGTATTATACCCATAAGACCACTTATTACCGACTCAGCTGCTGAATCTTGACGGTCATCAGTTAAACCGAGAACATCTGAAACAATCTCCGTAAAGAGTTTGGTAAGCGTATCATAATCGGCATCTTTGAGCACCTCTCCTTTATCTTTGGCTCCATTGACAATCTTCACCGCCTCGAAAAGAGAGGAGAGAGCCACAGGTGTATTCATATCGTCGAGCAGCGCCTCATAGATCTCCTCTTCAATGGAGGTCACTTGATTCAATCGGGGAGCTTCAGTCGAATGTTTGAGTGAACGGACATCTTTAGTTGCCTGCATAAGTCGTTTAAGTCCCTTCTCTGCAGCCTGCAAAGCCTCGTTGCTGAAGTCCAGAGTGCTCCTGTAGTGCGCCTGAAGTATGAAAAACCTGATAGTCATAGGCGAATAGGGTTGATCCAGGGCTTCATGTTTGCCTGCAAACAACTCTTCCAGTGTTATGAAGTTACCTTTGGACTTACCCATCTTCTGGCCGTTAATGGTGATCAAATTGTTATGCACCCAATAATTGACACCGCCTTTGCCACGTGAGGCTACATTTTGAGCCAATTCGCATTCATGGTGAGGAAATATCAGATCCATCCCGCCGCCGTGTATATCAAATTCCTCCCCGAGATATTTTTCGCTCATTGCCGAGCACTCGAGGTGCCATCCCGGAAAGCCTACACTCCAGGGGGATGGCCAGCGCATTATATGCTCTGAAGGAGCCTTTTTCCAAAGTGCAAAGTCGTTGGGAGAACGTTTGTCCTCCTGACCATCCAGCTCACGAGAACCGGCCATCATCTCGTCGAGAATACGACCTGAAAGCACTCCATATTTGTGTGCACTGTTATACTTTTCAACATCAAAATAGACTGAACCATTGCTGATGTAGGCATAGCCGGCATCGAGAATTTTTTTGACAAGCTCTATCTGTTCTATGATGTGGCCTGAAGCCCTTGGTTCGATTGAAGGGCGCAGTACATTGAGTTGCTTCATCGCCTCATGATACCTCAGAGTATAGGTTTGTACCACTTCCATAGGCTCCAACTCCTCAAGACGGGCTTTTTTTGCAATCTTATCCTCGCCTGTGTCAGCATCGTTTTCGAGATGACCAACATCGGTAATGTTGCTCACATATCTGACTTTGTATCCCAGATGTCTGAATAGACGGAAGAGCAGATCGAAAGTGATACCGGGCCTGGCGTGGCCCAAATGAGGATCGCCATATACCGTAGGACCGCAGACATACATTCCGACATGTCCGGGATTTACAGGTTTAAAGATGCGTTTTTCCCTTTTGAGGGTATCATAAAGAAATAAGTCACGAGCCATAATCATCTGTTTATTGCACTAAACTACAAATTTAACAACTTTCGGCAATATATGGCTCGCTATTGCCGAAAGTTGAGCTAAAATGCAAGACAGCTACTCTTCCGGTGGCACTACGGTCACTTTGCTGGCAAGAATCTCCATAAATTGTCGTTCATCACCGCTACTGGATGTGTATCTGACATTGCGTATACGCCCGATAACCGAAACCAGGAGACCTTTGCGAATGAGCGAAAAGTCATCAATATTACGTCCGCTCCAGGCAGTAATATTGTGCCAGGTGGTCTCCTCCTTAATTTCACCTTTTTTGTCCTTAAATGTCTCGTTGGTCGCTAAGGAGAATCTGGCGACCTGAGAGTTGCCCACATCTGTAATTTTCGGATCATGGCCCACATGCCCTTTCAACTCTACCCGATTGATAAATGTTCTTTTCATAATAATTGGTTTTTGTTTCAAATACAAAATAAAGAAGATCAACGCCATCCATCCATACTCTAAATACTTATATCCGTTTAAGACGCTGTGATCCGTTAAAATTGTTTTTTCAACACCTGAGTGTAAATATTTTCAAGTAATTTTGTCATTGAAAATAAACTTTGTGTCAATTTAATGGAAGATCTGTATGGAAACAAAGAGACATTGTAAGAGATGCGGGGAAAGATTCGTCGGTAGAAGTGACAAGATCTTCTGCTGTGACAGTTGCAGAAATGATTACCACAATTATCTCCGCAGGGAGCGAAACAAAGGGATGAATCGTGTCAATAGAATCCTCTCACGCAACCGCGAGATTATCCGTTCTCTGCTTTCCAGGAGCATTGAGAGTATCGACACCAGAGAGTTGAGTATGCTTGCCTTTGATTTCGGGTACTTTACATCTATGGACAAACGAATCCTGGGACGCACTTGCTATCACATATATGAATATTGTTATTACTATTCTGCCAACGGTGAGGTTCATTTCTCTCTCAAAGAATGAGTATTTTTTGACTTAAAATCGTTATCTTTGAGAATCAGAAAACAAATTATTATACATAATATGAAACTCACCAGAACATTCGCTGCGGCATCATTTGCCGCATTGATGCTTATTTCCTGCACAATGAAAGAAAATCCTTTGCTACAGACTTCCCCACACCCCTATCAGGCTCCGGCATTCGACAAAATAAAAACAGAACACTATAAGCCGGCATTTATTGCGGCCATCGAAGAGGCTAAAGCTGAAATCCAGTTTATTGTTGACAATCCTGAAGAACCGACTTTCGCCAATACCATAGAGGCGCTTAACACTTCCGGACGCACACTTAATAGTGTTGCAGGCATGTTTTTCAACCTCAACCAAGCCTGCACCAACGAAGAGATGCAGCAGATTGCCGAAGAGGTAGCCCCCATGATGACCGAATACAGCATGTCCATAATCCTCAACCCTGTACTCTTCCAAAAGGTGAAGGCGGTTTATGAGATGAAAGATGACCTGGGGCTCAACCAGGAAGAGGCAAAACTTCTGGAGGAGAGTTACAAATCCTTTACCCGCAACGGAGCTAATCTCCCTGACGATAAAAAGGAGGAATACGCACGATTGCAGGAGGAGCTCTCAGTCACCACCCTCGCATTCGGACGTAATGTACTTGGCGCCACCAATGCATATATACTTGAAATTACTGACGAAGCCGACCTGGCCGGACTTCCTGACTATGTAAAGGAAATGGCCGCTGCAGATGCGCAGGCCAAAGGTAAGGAGGGATGGGTATTTACTCTCGATTATCCAAGTTACGGCCCCTTCCTCAAATACAGCACCAATCGAGAACTGCGAGAAGAGCTCTGGAGAGCATACAACAGTAAATGCATAGGCGGAGAGTTTGACAATACCGAAAATATTCGCAAGATAGTAGACCTACGTATCCGCGTAGCACAGTTGCTGGGATATGAGACCTATGCTGATTATGCGCTTGAAGATAGAATGGCTAAGAATCCCACCACGGTCAACAATTTCCTTGCTGACCTGATGCAGAAATCCCTTCCTTTTGCCAGACGTGACGTAGCCGAGATTCAGGCCTATGCTACAGCCAACGGCTTTGAAGGACAACTGATGCCCTGGGATTTCTCATACTGGTCGGAAAAATTCCAGGAAGAGAGATACTCGCTCAACGAAGAGCTGCTCAAGCCCTATTTTGAGCTCTCAAGCGTACAGGCTGCTATTTTTGATCTTGCCGAACGTCTCTACGGGCTACAATTTGAAGAGAATCCCAACTTACCCGTATATCATCCCGATGTGAAGGTATTTGAGGTAAAAGATGAGAATGGCAGGTTTATGTCTCTGCTCTACATCGACTATTTTCCGCGCGAGAGCAAAAGAGGCGGTGCCTGGATGACCTCCTTCAGAGAGCAGGGCTTCTACGACGGAGTTGAGGAGAGACCCCACGTATCATTGGTAACTAACTTTACCAAACCCACTTCCGACACTCCATCACTCATCACTTTCTATGAATTCACCACTATTCTCCATGAATTCGGGCACGCGCTTCACGGAATACTTGCAGAGGGTACTTACAGTACTTTGACAGGCACTAATGTTGCCCGAGACTTTGTGGAACTTCCATCACAGATTATGGAAAACTGGGCATACGAGCCTGAGTATCTGAATTCTTTTGCAAAACACTACCAAACAGGCGAAGTAATCCCTCAAGATATTATTGACAGAATTATTGCCGCCAAGAACTTCCTGGCCGGATATGCCAGCGTAAGACAGCTCAACTATGGCCTCACAGATATGTCCTGGCATACTATAACATCTGTACCAGAGGCCTCTGTAGTGGATTATGAACAGAAGGTACTTGCCAATTCGACTATAATGCCCACTGTTGAGGGCGTAGTCTTTTCTCCCTCATTTAACCATATCTTCGCGGGTGGCTATGCTGCCGGCTACTACTCTTATAAGTGGGCTGAAGTGCTTGAAGCTGACGCCTTCTCGCTCTTCAAGGAGAGAGGCATTTTCAACAAAGAGGTGGCTGCTGAATTCCGCGACAAGATCCTCTCCAGAGGAGGCATAGAAGATGCTGATGTATTATTCCGCAACTTCCGCGGAAGGGATCCTCAGCCGGAGGCTCTTCTCGAGAAACTCGGTATGAAATAATTTGAACCAACCCTTAAATATATACTAGTTATGAAGAAAATTTTTTTGTATATTATGACTGCAATGCTGCTTCTTAGCGGCTGTAACAATAATCAAAACAAGCAAACTCAGAATGATATGAATAATCCTGTAATTGAAACTATTATGGCACGTCGCAGCATCAGGGCATACAAGCCTCAGGCTGTTGAACGCGAAATTATGAACCAGATAGTTAAGTGCGGCATCAATGCTCCCAATGGAATGAATGCCCAGCCCTGGGAGGTCCGCATTGTGGACAATCCAGAGTTTATCAATGGTTGCACCAAGATTTTTGTGGAACGTATGAAACAGGATCCGCGCGGAGCGAAAATGGTAGAAGACCCTTCTTTCAAAAACATGTTCAGAAATGCTCCTACGGTGGTATTTATAGCTCTAGGTGAGAGTAGATTCGCTCAGATTGACTGCGGTCTGATGGCCCAGAATATGATGCTGGCTGCCAAATCACTAGGAATCGGCTCTATTGCCCTCGGAAGTCCGGTCGACTTCTTTAAGAGCGAAGAGGCCGCAGAGTATTACAACAAGTTGGAATTTCCGGAGAATTACACACTGGCACTCGTTTTAGGATTCGGTTATCCCGATGAAAGTCCCGAGGCCAGACCCAGGGATGAGAGCAAAATCCGCTGGATAGAGTAAGGATGATACCTTATGAAATAGAAGAGACTCTTCCTACGGAGAGTTGGATGGTGGGTGACGTCAAGGCTGGGTTTCCTTCGCCCGCGGAGGATATTCACGAAAAACTTGATCTGATCAAGCTCCTGGTGCGTAACCCGGCTTCCACTTTCTTTTTCAGAATAGATGGCGTCTCGATGGTGGACGCTGCAATGGACGAGGGCGACATCATCATAGTTGACAGGAGTATAGAGCCTTTCAACGGCTGTATGGCAGTCTGTTATATTGACGGTGGCTACACAGTCAAAAGAGTGGAAATCCACGGAAAAAAATTGCACCTGCTTCCCGCTAACGAGAGCAATGTCTCCTACAAGCCGATTATCGTTACTCCGGACAACCAATTTATGGTCTGGGGATTGGTAACCTATGTCATTAAAAAAGTCTAAGAGCGATGTACGCGCTGGCAGACTGCAACAACTTTTTTGTCTCGTGTGAACGGGTATTCAGGCCCGATCTCAATGGGAAGCCGGTCATTGTGCTCTCCAACAACGATGGTTGCGCCGTAGCGCGCAGTAATGAAGCCAAGGCTCTCGGTATAAAAATGGGAGTTCCCTTCTTCAAAATACGTCATTTGGTGGAAAAACACGGGGTAATCGTTTTCTCAGGAAATATGGCACTCTACGGCGATATGTCGCGCAGAGTACGTCTGACCCTGCAGGAATTTGCTCCCTCATTGGAGGTCTATTCGATAGACGAGGTATTTCTTGACCTGCACGGAATGCAAATTGAAGATTTCGGAAGTTATGCAAGGGAAATATCACGCATCTGTCTGCGTAATACCGGTATTCCTGTCTCGATCGGCATCTCTCCTACCAAGACTCTGGCGAAAATTGCCTCCAAGCTCTGCAAACAATATCCGAAATTGCAAGGAGGATGCTATATGCATCGTCCGGAGGATATTGAGAAGGTGCTACGTAAGTTTCCGGTAGAGGATGTATGGGGTATCGGACGCAAGACTACACTAAAACTGTATCAGAGAGGCATCCGTACAGCTTTTGACTTTGTAAAAATGGATGAAGAGAGAGTGCGTGCCCTTATGGGCATTACCGGAGTACGCACGCATAGGGAATTGCGCGGCATCCCCTGTATCAAATTTGAGGACAGTGTTGTGACCAAACAATCGATATGTGTTTCCAGCAGTTTTTCGAAGGAAATAACCGATTGCAGGGATTTGTGCAGTCAGGTGGCCAATTTCGCCGCCAAAGCGGCGGAAAAGCTTCGCGGACAGGGATCCGTAGCTTTTGAAATGGTGGTATTTGCAATGACTAACCGCTTCCACGAAAATTCTCCGCAAGCCTATAAAAGCATACTTGTGCCCTTTGTTGAACCGACCGGAGAGCAACGCACCATAGTTGGGGCAGCCGTCGCTGCCCTGAGAGAACTATATGATGCCCGAATGTCTTACAAAAAAGCGGGAGTAGTCATAACTCGTCTGGAGCAACGTGACCAAATCACAGGCTCACTCTTCGAAGATGGCGAAGCGGCCGAACGCGAGTCCCGTATTTCTTACCTTATCGACTCAATAAACCAACAATATGGGCATGGTACAATCCGTATTGGCGCTCAGGGAGATGGAAGCATACATAAGTTAAGCGAACACCGTTCGCCGCACTACACCACTCTCTGGAGCGATATTCCAATAGCGAGTATCTGAGAATCCCGCGGTCTATAGTAATATTCTCACTGCGAACTTGTAAGTAATTCCGTCCCCAAAACGACATTTATAGTGCGAGCACGTTAGTCTGTCCTGCCTTCCGGCCCAAATATTCAGATAATTGTCGTATTTTCGCGGCTGTTACTGAAATTAAAAAGAACCAACATAATTATGGCACAACTTAAAGTTGGAATGAAATATACCCTGGAGCATACAGTGAGGGAAGATGAAACTGCTTTCAATTATGATTCGGGAGCAATGCACGTCTATTCCACTCCGGCAATGATCGCGCTAATGGAGTGTGCTGCACATACAATGTTGATGGATGCGGGTCTGGATAACGTGGGTACCATGGTAAATATCGAACATAAAAAAGCCTGTAAACCCGGCACTATTGTTCTTGCTGAAGCACTTCTGACAGAAATTGACGGTAAACGCCTTACTTTTGATGTAAAAGTAACCGACAAGGAGGGTAATATTCTCGGTGAGGGCACTCATGGCCGGTACATTATAGATCCTGAACGTTTTATGCAGAAAGTCGGGTAAAAATTACTCCTTTAACATTTCCAGTATCTTCAATCGGAAAGCATATTCGTATTTTGCTTGTGCCTGTTCACTCAAAACCTGGGTGAGATTGGTCTTCGCCTGAAAGAGTTCATATGCATTGGCACGGCCGTTGTCGAACTTCTCCTGTGCAAACCGAAATGCTTCTCTGCCCGATATTTCCGACTTTTGTGCGGCTTTCCATTTGCTTTGAGCACCAACGGCATTTTGGTATGCCTGCTCGATACGTTTTCTAAGCTCAATTTTAACCTTGTCCATTTCAATGCGACTGTTTTCTACCGCAAGCTCGGCAGTTCGAATATTATTGCGGGTCTGGAACCTGTTGAAAATGGGAATACGCAAACTAAAACCTAACGCGTTGCTCATATTGTTACGAAATTGGGAGCTGAATGGATCATTGGGGCGTTCGCTCATCTTATAATAACCGGTACTCATATTGGCTCCGAACGACAATGTAGGATAGAGCTCCGATTTTGCCATAAGCACACCTTTCTCATTGCTTTTCAGACGATATTCAGATGCGCGAATTTCGGGACGAACCAGTAATGCTTGCCGGTAAACTTCCGTTGGCGACAACATCATTTCGTTCTTGATTATCTCCTCTACCGGTGGTACAATAACATCGAAATTTAAGAAATCATCAAGCTCCATTATTTGCGCCAGGTCGAGCAATGCCAGTTTCAAATTGCTTTCCGCCTGTACCTTGTTTTGCTCTTCACGTGCACGTTGCGCCTCCAATTCGTATATTTCTCCTTCCGCCATTTTTCCGCTTTGGATAAGCTCATTGCGACGAGAAATGTTTTCATCGGTTAAGGTCAGTTGTTCATTGGCGATTTGCAATAGCTCTTTTTGAAGCAAAACCTGCAGAAAAGCGGTAGCCACGCTCATTTCTATATCGTCCTTATATTTTTCCACATCAGCTTCCGCTGCGCTCAGGTCTGCACGTTTCGCATCTATATTGTGCTTCATACGCAATCCGTCGAAAAGGGTAATATCCGCTCCTAGTCCAAAGGATGTCTGAGCCGAGTTTGTGTTTTGATAGATATTATCAAGTCCGATAGAACGCCCGAATATGAAGTTTTGCCCCGCTTGTGCGTTAAGACTGGGTAATAAATCATTCCGTGCCTGGGTATAGGCAATTTTGCGCTGCTCTTTGTTAAGTTCCTGTTGTTTTATTGTGCGATTATTTTGCAACGCAATCTCAATACACTCTTCAAGGGTGTATTGCTGCGCCATTCCTGTAAAGGAAATCGTGAGAAATATTGCTATTATTATTTGTCTCATGTTTTAACTCTTAATTACTAATTATTACTCGGAACTCAATACTCAGAACTATTTCTTCTTTTTCTCGATTATCTCATTTCCACGAACTTTATTGTCTAATTCCAATCCCTCGATTATTTCGATATTAATACCGTCAGATAACCCTACAGAGACATATTTGCGATCGAACTCTTGCGGGTTTTCATTTTTTACCACATAAACAAATGAGGAATCGTTACTGAATTCTATGCATGTTTCGGGAATCATCAGCACATCAGCTTTTCTCTCCAAAACAATATCGGCATTCGCACTATATCCGGCGCGGATAAAGACATCTTTAGGCATCTCCATTTTGGCTTTCATCTCGAACAAAATGGCTCCACTCTCCTCAGTGGCTTTTGGCGAAACATATTCCAGCACCGCTGAAATTTTCTTATCCTGAATGGCACCAATCGTTATCTCCATAGGCATTCCTGTTGAGAGTTTACCAACTTCCGTTTCATCAATTTTTCCCACAAAGAGCATATCGTTAAGATTTGCAATGGAAGCAACCGTGGTCCCGTCATTGAAGTTATTGGTTTGGATAACCGAATTTCCCACTTTTACAGGAATATCCAGGATAGTTCCGCTCACGGTAGCACGCACCAATGTATTGCTCGATTTCTGAGTACTTTTTGTCATTCCTGTTTTAACCAAATTCAGGTTGTCAGTGGCCGCCTGTAGCTCTTCCTGGTCGTTTTTATATTGAAGTTGCACTTTTTCAAACTCTTCTTTAGAGATTACCAGATTTTCGTAAAGTTTCCGGTCGCGTTCATAATTAATCCTGCTTTGCTCAGCAGCAAGTTGTGCGCGTGCAACACGCGATTCTGCTCCACTCAAATTGACCATATCCGGAACAACCTGAATCTTCGCGATAATGTCGCCTGCTACAACCTTATCACCTGCTTCTTTGTATACTTCGGAAATTATACCCGACATTTGAGGCTTGATTAGAATTTCATTGCGGGGCTCTACCTTACCCGTAGCTACTGTTTTCTTCTCGATAGTGCCTTGAGTTACGGTTTCAATTTGATATGTTTTTTCTACAGGACGCGACTTCTTATAGAGAAATACGAATGTCCCGATAACCAATAGTCCTAAAAGGGCTAATCCTACGATTTTAAATACTTTTTTCATTGTATGTTGTTGTTATTATTGTTTGTTTCTATTCTTCCGCAATTGCCTCGACAGGCTTGATCATCATGGCGCGTTGGGCGGGAATAAGCCCTGCCAACATTCCGATAACGATTAGAATAATGAGTGAACCCACCGCCATTGTGAAGCTGATTTGCGGATCTTTAAAAAATTGATCACCTTGACTTAGGACTACTCCTACTGCTGAAAGCAACCCCACACCCAGCACAATTCCGCCAATCCCTGCCAGAACGGTCAGTACAACACTTTCACTCAAAATTTGTCCTATAATATTATTCGGTGTCGCCCCCAAAGCACGACGGATACCTATCTCTTTGGTGCGTTCGCGCACGGTTACGAGCATGATGTTGCTGACGCCGACGGCTCCCGCGAGCAATGTGCCAATACCGACGATCCAGATTAGAAGGGAGATACCAATCTCCAGGTTATTGAACATTTTAAATTGCTCTTCGATGTTCATGCTAAAAACCGCCTCTTTGTCGTCAGGTGATATTTGGTGCTGTTGTTTTAAAACTTCCGTGATTTTATCCTGAATACTTCTAACAGCTACACCAGGTTTAGCGGTAGCTGCCAAAAAGTGAATTACATTACCTTGATTAAATGCCTGCTGCATAGTCGTAAAGGGCAACACTACGGTTTCCGCAGTTTGTCCGCCAATGCTCACACCGGATGTGCTTCGTGCCACACCAATAACTTGAAAATAGATCCCATTTACTCGAATCTGCTTTCCTGCCGGATTCTCACCATGAAAAAGCACCTCATATACCCTTTCACCAATAACACACACCTTGCGTTTTTCAGCAATATCTATATCATTGACATATCGGCCGTAGAGCATTTTGCTTTTTTCGATCAAATCATATTCGGGATAACAACCTTTTACCAGATAGGACCCTCCCTTATCTCCTCGCACTACATTTTTCTCACCATTACCACCTCCAAAAAGCACTGGTGACATATATTGCAAATCATCCACTCTATTTCGAATAATAGGTAAATCACTATTTGTCATATTCCAAACACGCCCTTTTCTGAAACCTTTGTAGGGCTCAGTCGTACGCTCTGCCATAAAAAAGACCGAATTGGTTGCAAACCCTTCTATTTGCGAGAAAATGCCGGTTTTTAATGCATTTCCCGCACCCACCATAAGCACAAGCATAAATATTCCCCAAAAAACGCCGAATGCCGTGAGAAAACTACGCGATTTATTGCTCGTAATGGTAATCCATATCTCCTGCCAGCGGTCAATATCGAAAACAGACATGATCCTTCTCCATAAAGAAGTTTTTCCAAATTGTGGCAGACTATTTATCTTTTGTTTCATATTATTCTAAATCAAAACTCAATACTCTGTACTCAGAACTCACCCGCATCTCGTACCCTGCGACCCCTAATCACCGCGCACCCCGTAACTCGCACCCCGCACCCCATATCTACTCCTGTCTCATTGCCTCTATCGGCTTTATCTTAACAGCTTTCCTTGCGGGTAGATAACCGGCAATCACTCCCGATATAACCAGCAAAACGGTCGCAAAAATGGCGTACCCGATATTTACGGTAGGATTTTTAAATACCGACATTTGCGGACCTCCGTCAGCGCTTTGCGCCACATTTGCAGCCTGCTCCGTAATAAAGTTCATTATCTCTGTAACCCCTATCCCTAAAAACATACCGATGTATCCGAAAATGGCGGTAATGATAATGGATTCCAAAATTATGGAGGTCAATATGGAGGCCGGCGGTGCTCCTATGGCTTTACGAATACCTATTTCACGCGTACGTTCTTTTACCGACACTAACATGATATTACTTACACCCACAATTCCGGCAATAAGCGTGAGAATTCCAACAATAGTTACAAATAGGTTGACTCCACCAAATATTTTCATCGTTTCGATGTAATCGGATTGCGAGTTGTTTACCCAAAGTGCTTGATTGTCTTCCGGATCAAACTTAAGTTGGCGCCCCATAAGATTACGCAATGATTTATTGAATCTTTCATTTTCAACTGTCGTTTCGAGCCCTTCCACAGTAAAGGAAAGTTGATAGAATTTTTTATCGGTATTAAATACGACTTGCATAGTAGAGAATGGTATATAGGCAACCGGACCGCCCCACTGCTCTTTTTTAGAATTTACACCGATAACTTTAAACATCAGTTGCCCAACCTTTACATATTCTCCTAATGGTGATTTCTCTTTGAAAAGCACCTCTGCCATTTGTTTGTCAATAACGATTACCTTACTCCTCTGAGTATAGTCAAGATGATTGAAAAATCTACCGTCACCCGGCTCAAAAATCAGTTTCTCCATTTCGGCATAACTCGGCATGACACCATTAACCTGATACGAGCCATATTCAGTGCCATAGGAAATATTTTGTGTCCTATTGGAACGGGCGGTAACCAAACGACTTTCCTTTACTTCATCTTCTACAACCGATATTTCCTGTTCGGAAAACTTAAGATTTCGTCCCGATTTCAATCCTTGATAGGGTATCGATGTGATTCCGGTCCACATGTTAATACGGTTTACGGCACGGTGTTCAAAATTTGCTGTCACCCCATTTTTCAATCCGTTGCTTGCACCAAGCAAGACTATAAGGATGAAAATTCCCCAAGAAACCGAAAGTCCGGTCAGGGTGGTGCGCAGCTTATTTTTGCGCAGGGTAGCGAATATTTCTTGTAAATAATTCATGTTATAGTTCCGAGTTCTGAGTTAGGAGTTCTGAGTTACGGGGTGCGAGGTATTCTCGAGGTGCGAGTCGCGTGGTGTGGGGTGCGAGTGCGAGGTGTCGCTTTCGATCATACCGTCTTTCAGGCGGATTATGCGGTTGGTGGCATCGGCTACCGATTGTTCGTGAGTAACGATGATAGTGGTGATGCCTTGTTTATTTAAGTCAGTGAGAAGACCTATTACTTCTACGGTAGTTTGACTGTCTAATGCTCCTGTAGGTTCGTCGGCAAGAATAATTTTTGGATTTGAAATCATAGCGCGCGCAATGGCAACACGTTGTTTCTGCCCACCCGAAAGCTCATTAGGCATGTGATGTGCCCAATCTTTCAATCCCATTTTATCCAGATGCTCCATTGCAACGATATTACGTTGTCTTCTGCCCACATTTTTATAATAGAGCGGAAGTGCAACATTTTCTAAAGCATTCTTAAAATTTATAAGATTGAATGATTGAAATACGAATCCGATCATTTCATTGCGATATTTCGCGGCCTGTTTTTCACTCAAATCTCTGATGAGTGTACCGTTTAGCCGATATTCTCCCGCATCATAGGTATCTAAAATTCCTATTATATTAAGTAATGTGGATTTTCCCGAACCGGATGCTCCCATAATGGAGACATATTCGCCCGCTTCAATGTTGAGGCTGATACCTTTAAGCACATGCAGCGAAATGGCTTCTGTGTAGTAGGATTTGTGTAAATTTGTAAGAGAAATCATTATGTATTAGCTATTTGCTTTTGGCTTAAAACCATTTTTGTCTTTTAACTAAGAAAGATATTCTGTTGTTTGCTTTGTAAGAATCCATTTTTGATAAAAATTTCATGCCAAAAATGACCATTCTACTTTTGTTGTTCTTCCAAAACATCTTTTAAGCTCTCTACAAAATCATCTAAACTAATCTCGAGCAGGTTTATCTTCTTAGCAATGGAGAGCATTTCCAACCCCATAAATTCCTTTTTATACATCTTCTTCACGCTCTTTTTTGCATCGGGCGATGCGAAAAAACCCATGCCGCGTTTGTCGTAAATTATATCGAGCGATTTCAAATGGTCGTAGCTTCGCATAACGGTATTGGGATTTACCCCCAATTGTGCCCCCATCTCCCTTATGGAAGGTATTCGTTCATCTTC
>JAAZEZ010000070.1 GCA_012511975.1 Bacteroidales bacterium
CGGTCTCACCAAAGGACAGTATTCTCCTACATCCAAACTGGGAATGATCACCAAAACATCCCCTTACGGTACAGTTGAGAACCCCTTCAACCCTGGTGCACTTGCATTAGGTGCCGGAGCTACATTCTTTGCTCGCAGCCTTGATGCAGAGGTCAAGCTCAGTCAGGATATTTTAGTAGCGGCTGCAAAGCATGACGGTACTTCGGTGGTTGAGATGTTGGTCAATTGCGTAATCTTCAATGACGGTGCTCACGCCGCTATTTCCGATCGTGCGAATCGTGCCGACAGGACCATAATCCTTCATCACGGAGAACCCATGATATTCGGAAAGAACAACGACAAGGGCTTGGTATTCCGCAATCGGAAACTTGAAGTGGTTACAATTGGCCAGAATGGCATAACAGTGGATGACTTGCTCGTGCATGATGCGCATTGCAAGGAGGTCGGTATTCATAATCTTCTGGTCAATATGAAACATCCCGATTACCCCGTTGCTCTAGGAGTTATCCGTAATGTCAAGGAGAACACCTATGACGACAATGTAAGGGACCAGTTGAAGGAAGTGGAGGCAAAATCTACGATAAAATGCATGGATGATCTGCTTCACAGCGGTGCGACATGGATAGTTGAATAGTCGAAACTTTTTACTATATTAGTGCTATATTATATAATACCTAATAATACAAATATCAATCTAATAAATTAAGTTAAAATTATGAAAGTAGCTGAGATTATGGCCAATCTTGAGAAAAAATATGGCCATGAAAAAGAGTACTTGCAAGCCGTACATGAGGTGCTTGAGTCAATCGAAGAGGTTTATAATCAACATCCCGAATTCGAAAAGGCAAAAATCGTTGAAAGAATTGTTGAGCCCGACCGTGTATTTACTTTCCGTGTTGCCTGGGTAGACGACAAAGGTGAGGTTCAGACCAACATCGGTTATCGTGTACAGTTCAACAGCGCTATCGGCCCCTACAAGGGCGGTATCCGTTTCCATCCTGCAGTAAATGTTTCAATGTTGAAATTTCTCGGCTTCGAGCAGACTTTCAAAAATGCACTCACCACTCTCCCTATGGGCGGTGGCAAGGGCGGTTCTGATTTCGATCCCGTAGGTAAATCCAATGGTGAAATCATGCGTTTCTGCCAGGCATACATGCTTGAGTTGTGGCATTGTATCGGTCCCGATCAGGACGTTCCCGCAGGTGACGTAGGTGTTGGTGCCCGTGAGATCGGTTACTTTGTCGGTATGTATTCCAAACTTGCACGCCAGTACAACACAGGCGTTCTTACCGGCAAGGGTTTAAACTGGGGTGGCTCTATCCTTCGTCCCGAAGCCACAGGCTTTGGTGCACTCTATTTTACCGAGCATGTGCTTGCAAAAGCCGGCAAGAATATCAAAGGCAAAACAGTTGCGATCTCCGGATTCGGTAACGTAGCATGGGGTGCTGCGCCCAAGGCTACCGAACTCGGTGCAAAGGTTATTGCAATTTCAGGTCCGGATGGCGTTTGTGCTCTCCCTAACGGCATCAATAAGGAGATGATCGATTATATGCTCGTTATGCGTGCTTCCAACCGCAACAAAGTTCAGGATATGGCTGATAAGTTCCCCGGTCAGGCTATCTTTACTCCGGGTAAGAAAGCATGGAGCATGAAGTGCGACATCGCTCTTCCTTGCGCATTCCAGAATGAGCTCAACGGTGACGATGCAAAAGAACTCATTGCTAATGGTACATGGTGCTGCTGTGAGGTTTCCAACATGGGTTGTACCCCCGAAGCTATCGCTGCATTCCAGTCGGCAAAAGGTTTTCTCTTTGCTCCAGGTAAGGCTGTTAATGCAGGTGGCGTAGCAACTTCAGGTCTTGAGATGACTCAGAATGCTTCACACATCAGCTGGTCAGGTAAAGAAGTTGACGAGAAACTTCACTTCATCATGGAGAATATCCACGCACAGTGCGTGAAGTTCGGCCAAAGAAAAGATGGTACTGTTGACTATGTGAAGGGCGCAAACATCGCCGGCTTCATGAAGGTGGCACAGGCTATGCTTGAGCAGGGCGTAATCTGATAATTCCTCTGAAAAGAGAGTATTGTTACAAGGGTGGCCACTAGGTCACCCTTGTTTTTTGCTCTTTGTGTTTGATTTTTTTTGGATTTTTCCAGAACCACTTACAATTTATAACCAAAATGGGTATTTTTCTTATAAAAATGTTATTTGAGTCTGATTTTAAAGTATTGAATGTTTGAATTATTGTTTTTTTTTATTTACTTTGCAAGATGAATTGAATAATATGCACAAACTGGCTCTGAACCAGTTTGTGCAATAGAGAATATATTATAAACACCAATTAATTAACCAAAATTTTATCTACATGAAAAGAATCAGACTAATTCTGACGACTCTATTGCTTGTAGTATCTGCGACTGTTTTCGCACAGCAGACAATACAGGTGAAAGGTGTCGTTAAAGATGCAGCTACCGGGGAGGGTATTCCCTTTGCAGCTATCCAGCTCAAGGGTACCATGACCGGAGTTGCAACAGATGCTGAGGGAAATTACACCATCGCCGTTCCGGGTGACGGTGTTCTCGTATTTAGCTCAGTAGGTTACCAGACAGCGGAGATTCCCGTCAATGGCAGAAGCGTTATCGACGTAGCGCTCAATGTTGACGCCGAGTATCTGGAGGACGTGATCGTAGTCGCCTACGGTACATCCACCAAGGCATCTTTTACAGGATCCGCTTCGATGGTAAAGAGTGAGGAAATCCAGAAGAAGATTACCACCAACGTTACCAGCGCTCTTGCCGGTACATCTCCCGGTGTGCAGATCATCTCTTCCAGTGGTGACCCTACCTCTAACGCAGCAACAATCCGCATCCGTGGTGTCGGCTCAATGAGTGCGAGCAACAGCCCCCTCATCGTAGTTGATGGCGCTCCGTTTGCAGGAGCTATTTCTGACATTAACCCTAACGACGTTGAGTCAATGTCAGTTCTTAAAGACGCATCCGCAGCAGCCATTTACGGTAACCGCGGTGCAAACGGTGTAATCCTCATCACTACCAAGAAAGGTGTTGGGGATGCTCAAATCAGATTTGATGCCCGTTTCGGTTCAAACTCTCGTCTAATTCCCAAGTATGACCTGATCGATGATCCCGCACAGTACTATGAGACATACTACAAACTTATGTTTAACCAGCAATTCTATGCAGGTTATACCGAAGCAGAGAGTTATGCTCATGCTGACAAATACCTCTTCGACCAGAACAATGGAGGTCTCGGTTACCAGGTATTTACCATTCCTGAGGGTCAAAAGTTCGTTGGTGCCAACTTCAAGCTGAACCCCAACGCGACTCTCGGTTATTCAGACGGTGAGTATTACTACATCCCTGATAACTGGTATGATGAAGTGTTCCACCCTTCATTCCGTCAGGAGTATAACCTCTCCGTAAGCGGTTCGGGTGAGAGATTCAACTACTACGCCAGCGGCGGATTCCTCGAAGACGGTGGTGTTATCAGCAACTCCAAATACAAACGTTATACAGGTCGTATCAATGCTGACTATCAGGTGAAGGAGTGGTTCAAGCTCGTAAGCAGCATGATGTTCACACACTCAGATTCACAGACCAACCCTTATACCGGTACCTGGGGTTCTTCAGGTAACGTATTCTACATTGCAAACAATTTGGGCCCGATTTATCCACTTTACGTGCGTAATGCTGACGGATCTAAGAAAATGGAAAATGGTCGTCTCGTTTATGACTCCAACAACACCAACTTCATCCGTCCCTCATTTGTGGGTAACGCTGTTCGCGACAACGAGTATGACTCTTCGAGATACTTTGCTGACGTATTCGTTGGTAAAGCGGGTGCAATCATAACTCCTTTCAAGGGTTTCACCCTCACGGCTAACCTCAACCTTTTGAGCGACAATACCCGCCAAAATAACCTTTACAGTATATTCGGTAGTGGCGCATCAACAGATGGTATGGCTTATGTGGCTCACTCAAGGACATGGGATATTAACCAGCAGTATCTTGCAAATTACAAGACTGACTTTAACGGAACCAAGAGCAATCTCGACGTTCTATTGGGTTATGAGCAGCAAAATCGTAAGATGCAGACAATCTGGGGTCAGAACGACCATCTTTTTAACCCTTTGGTTGGAGAGTTGGGCAATGCGGACGGTACTTCCGGCAAGCAGGTGTCATCATACACCAACAACTACATGGCTCAGGGTTTCTTTGCACGTGCACAGTATGACTATGACGGCAGATACTTCGTGAGTTCTTCATTCCGTCGTGACGCATCTTCACGCTTTGCAAAAGAGAATCGCTGGGGTAACTTCGGCAGTATCGGTGCTGCATGGCTTATAAGCGAAGAGAGCTGGCTCAGGGGAGTTAACATGGTGGATATGCTTAAACTCAAAGTGAGCTACGGTGTTCAGGGTAACGACAACCTTGGCGGATATTATCCCTATTCAGACCAGTACACACACTCGTACAACGAAGACACAGGCGAGTACTCGCTGACACTTACTTCAAGAGGTAACCACGAACTTACCTGGGAGACATCAAAATCTTTCAACGTGGGTGTTGACTTCGAACTCTTCAACGGTTACTTCAATGGTACAATCGAATGGTATGCACGCAAGACTGAAGACCTTCTCTATTCCAAGGACCTTCCTCTGTCAATGGGTGCACCCTCCACTATTCCTATCAACGTAGGTAGTATCATGAATAAAGGTTTTGAGGTTTCTCTATATGGTAATATCATCAATACTGCAAATGTGAACTGGAGCTGGAATCTCAATATGAGCCACTACAAAAATACAATCCTCGAACTGGATGAAAGCGTTTCAGAGAAGGGCATCAGGGGATCCAACTACATTTATAAGATAGGTGGTTCACTATACGACGCTTATATGTACAAATATGCGGGTGTTGATCCTGAGAATGGTCAGGCCCTCTACTGGAAACACGATGATGAGACAGGCGAGGATTCCACAACCCCCGTATTTTCCGATGCAACAAGGTATGAGCTCGGTACAGTTATGCCTAAACTCTATGGTGGTTTCGGTACCTCTCTTACTGCTTATGGATTTGACTTCTCAGTGCAGGCTTCATTCCAGCTAGGAGGTAAATTCTATGA
>JAAZEZ010000071.1 GCA_012511975.1 Bacteroidales bacterium
GCCGCACCTGTGAAATAGGCCTTTCACGCCACAGCGGTATAGAGTTCAAATCGATAATTTACCTTGCGGCAAAAGCGGCAGGAATAAATACAAGCAAATAAAAATTGAAGAATATGTTCAGCAGTCTCTCAGATTATGTGAAGTTTTTGGAATCCAAAGGAGAACTTGTCCGCATCAAGGAGTTCGTGGATCCCGTACTGGAGATAGCTGAAGTGACCGACCGCGTCAGTAAAATGCCCGGCGGAGGCAAGGCCCTCCTCTTTGAAAATACCGGTACAAGGTATCCCGTTCTGACCAATATGATGGGGTCGGAAAAACGCATCCTCTACACTCTCGGAGCCGATTCATTTAAAGAGATAGAGCAGAGGTTTGAAACTATCATTAATCAGATACTCAAAGAAAAGAGTACTCTGATGGATAAACTCAAGATGCTTCCCCTGCTAAAAGAGGCCTCACGATGGCTTCCTATTAACCATAGGGGAGCCGCCCCATGTCAGGAGGTGGTCCAGTACAATGCAAAACTAAGCGACCTGCCGATACTCAAATGCTGGCCTCAGGATGGAGGCAGGTTTATCACTCTTCCCCTGGTGCATACCGTAAGCCCGGTTACCGGACTACGCAACGTCGGCATGTACAGGATGCAGGTATTTAATGACAACACCACCGGAATGCATTGGCATAAACACAAAACAGGTGCAAAGCATCTTTCAGAGTCGGGTCACAGGCTTCCCATAGCTGTCTGTCTGGGAGGAGATCCCCTCTATACCTATTGCGCTACCGCTCCCCTTCCGGAAGGAATAGACGAATATCTGCTCGCCGGATTTTTGCGGGACAAACCGGTAGAGATGGTGGAGTGCTTCACTCAAAAGATAAAGGTCCCTGCAGATTGTGATTTTGTAATTGAGGGTTATGTGCAGAAAAGCGAGCCGCTGGTCATTGAGGGACCTTTCGGTGACCATACGGGGTTTTATTCGCTTGAGGATTATTATCCTCAGTTCCATGTAACCTGCATTTCCCACCGAAAAGATGCAATCTATCCGGCTACCGTTGTGGGGGTTCCTCCGCAGGAGGATAAATATATGGCGTTGGCAACCGAAAAGATCTTTTTAACTCCGATCAAATTTGTCATTTCTCCGGAAATAGAGGATTTATACCTGCCTGAAGAAGGTGTAGGTCACAATTTCGCTGTCGTGAAAATTAAAAAGAGCTATGATGGTCAGGCTTTCAAGGTGGCAAATGCAATGTGGGGCGCGGGTCAGATGATGTTCAATAAGTTTCTGATTGTGGTAGATGAGGATATTGATATTCGGGACCATACTCTACTTAAGCAGTGCATCAGTAAACATTATTTTCCGGAAAGCGATACTTTGGTTAGCAAAGGGCCTCTCGATATTCTCGACCATACTGCCCCCAGAACTGGATTTGGCGGAAAGCTCTGTATAGATGCAACCACCAAGGAATATAGCCGCAAAGAGCCGGTAGAGATGGATCAGATCATCAAAGTTAAGTTTGATAAAGTTGAAGAAGAGAGCAGCGAATATCGCAAATTGTGGCTACTCGGCGCCAATTGCGATGCAGAGCGCGATTCTGTCATCAAAAATGGAATTCTACATCTCGACGCCACCTCCAAAAAGGGAATGAAAGGCTTTGACCGCGAATGGCCCGATATCGTAACCTCCTCTGAGGAAACCAAAGCCAGAATCGACTCCATATGGGAATCAATTAGTTTTGAGTTTTGAGTTGCGGGTTGCGTGTTACGGGTTGCGGGGTGCACGGTTCGAGGGGAGAAATGCAGAATTTTAAGCAAAACATAGCCAACAGCCAACAACCAAAAGCCAACGACTCACCTACGCCACCCACACCACTACACACTACATACTGCTGCCAAATCATATTCGTCGGCATTTAAAATATCTACCGAAATAAATTCCCCGACGGGATTTTTTCCTTTAAAGAGCTCATTTATTCCGGAGGCTCCTATGAGAATTTCGCCATCCACTTCGGGGGATTCGCTCATACTGCGTCCCACATAGACTCCATCTGAGAAAGAATCCACAATCACCCGCTCTTGCGAGCCTATACGTGATCTGTTGTATTCTAGCGAGATTTCAGACTGGAGTTCCATCAAACGCTCGTAGCGCTCCTGTTTTATCTTGCGACTGACACTATCCTTATAGTTTTGTGCGCCGAAGGTCCCCTCCTCCTCCGAATAAGTAAAGGCTCCAAGACGCTCGAATCGGCTCTCGCGCACAAAATCGAGCAACTCTTCAAACTCCCGCTTCCCTTCGCCAGGATGGCCCACAAGCATAGTGGTACGCAGTACCACTCCGGGCACCATTTTGCGCATCTTTTCAATCAAAGTGCGGGTCTGGCGACCATCAACCGACCGCCTCATCATTTTCAGCACCTTATCTGAAGAGTGCTGAAGAGGAATATCAATATATTTGCAGATTTTGGGATTCTCCGCCATCAACCTGAGTACATCTTCCGGAAATCCCGCCGGGTAAGAGTAGTGCAGACGGATCCATTCAATGCCTTCAATAAGGGATAATTTCTCAAGGAGGGTTGCTAAAGTGCGCTTTCTGTAGAGATCAAGCCCATAATAGGTGGTATCCTGTGCTATCACTATAAGCTCCTTGACACCCATCTGCGCCAGATTACGAGCCTCTGTTAGCACCTCCTCCTCCGGTGTCGATCGATGAGGGCCGCGAATCATAGGTATTGCACAATAAGAACAACTGCGATCGCACCCTTCGGAAATTTTAAGGTAAGCGTAATGCGAGGGTGTAGTTAAAATCCTATGCTGCGAGAGTTCGGAGTTGTATTCTGAACCTAGATTTGAGAGAAGATTTTCATAATTAGAAACTCCCAAAAAACCATCCACTTCCGGTATCATCTCCACCAAAGTCTCCATATAGCGCTGCGAGAGACAGCCGAAGACAAAGAGTTTGCCGGTAAGACCGCGTTTTTTCGCCTCTATGGCCTTGAATATGGTATCAATGGACTCCTCCTTCGCATCTTGGATAAATCCGCAGGTATTGATCACGATGGCATCCACCGGTTCTACGGAGAGATCGGCATTTTCAGGCACCAAGACATATCCCGATGCGGAAAGTTGTTTCATCAAATGTTCAGAGTCAACCCTGTTTTTAGAGCAACCCAGCGAGATTATTTGGATTTTTTTCATTGACTAGGCCTCTTCGGATGGAGTTTCCTCCGAAGGAGTCTCTTCTGTTTCTGCTTCTGCTTCTTCTTCCTCCTCTTCTACAAAATCCAGAGTGGCAAACTTCTGGAGCTGATTGTACCACTCGAGCACCTTCTTCATGTGTGAAACATAGAAGCGATCCTCGTCATAGTCTGGAAGCACCTCTTTGAAAAAGGCTTTGATCTTTTTGGGATCCTCTTTGGAACTCATCGCAGGGCCATTTTGGAGTTTTTGCGCCATGCTCGTGAATATCTCTTTGAGAGAAACATCTTCGGTTGTGGTATAAACCGAAATATCAGCCATTGAGGAGATTTTTGCAGATGCCCCAAAGGTGGTCCTCTGTTTTGTCTCCAATGACTCTACTATCACACCATTTCTTGCCTGTGAAAGATAAAGGAACAGTCCGTGCTGTCCCGATACCGATAAAATCTTTTTTAGGTCTGTCTTTTCCATATCATTTATAAATCACTTCAGTGTCAATTCATTCCACGCTCTTTTTTAATGGTCTCGTAGGCCTCCTGAACTTTCTTAAACTTCTCTTCCGCACTCTTCTGGATGTCAGGACCGAGTGTAGCTACTTTGTCAGGGTGGTGCTTCATTGCAAGACGTTTATAGGCCTTTTTAATCTCCTCTTCAGTAGCATTATTGTCTATTTCAAGTACGGTGTAGGCGGACTCTATGCTCTTTTCAAACATAGCGAGTATGGAATTGGCATTAGCCGAAGAAATACCCATAGCCGAGGCTATACTCTTGAGAACATCGATTTCAGCCTGACAAACATTGCCGTCACATTGTGCCAGGGAGACCAAATAGTGGAAAAGTTGCATCCGCTGCGAGTAATTCATATACTGGCGGATTTGTCCCCCTACCTCATAAATGTTGATCTGTTTATCTTTGAGACCTTTAAGAATCTCCATAGCCTCAGGCACAGCCCTTTCGCCAAAATTATTGCGGATAAAATTCCTTACATATTCGAGTTCGCTCTTGAGATATTTGCCATCAGCCTTGATTACTGCAGTAGAGAGTACCAGCAGACTCACAATAAAACTATTGCGCTGGCCAAGATTGCGCTCCTGAGCGGAGGAGGAACGACGGGTATCATAATGTGTTCCGGTATAAGGACGCCCTTTATTTACATCCGACTCTATAAGTTTGGAACCCATATCAGCCACAGAGCCGATCAAAAAGCCGATCAGCCCGCCGATAGGTCCAAAAATCACCCAGCCCAGAAAGCCGCCTATCCACTTACCTCTTCCCATCTCTTATTGTTTTAATAATGTCCATGACTTCTGCGATAATGGAATCGCGATCATTTGTTTCTATGGAGAAATCAGCCATTTCGAGGCGACGGCTATCACTCCACTGATTGGAAATACGCTGCAACACCCGTTCCCTGGAAACATTGTCACGAGTCATTACACGTTCAATCCTGATTTCCTCAGGAGCATGAACGACTAGAACATGATCGATAATCGGGAGCAGCAGGGGTTTTTCGAGCAAAATGGCTGACTCCATCAATACTATATCGCTCTCTTGTTCCTCTTTCCATTTAAGAAAATCTTCGGCAACAGCCGGATGTACAACGGACTCCACCTCTGCGAGCATCCGGGGATCTGAAAAAATCTTTGCTGCAAACGCAGCACGTTGGAGTACACCATCCTTTACGACATCCCCTCCGGCTATAGCATTTATGCGCTCCAGCAACACACAATCAATATCGTATAAGCGTTTTGTATTGGAATCAGCGTCGTAAGAAGGAACACCCAAAGCATTGAAAACCTTCACTATATAAGATTTTCCGCTGCCTATACCTCCGGTACACAATATGACACTGCTCTTTTTCATCTTTCCTGTGTAATTACAGCTTCAATCATCGGAGGATCGATCGAATATGAATAGATTTCCACGTCGCCCCTGTCAAGTATTGGGATTACCTTTGAACTCTTCTGACGGATGAAAGTGTTATAATCCAGAATAAGCGAAATATCGTCAAATATATCATCATTCTTCGCTGTGAAGGGTATTCTGCCGGTGAACTTCACTCTTGAAGGAATCAGGACTATAGAATAGCCAGATGGCAGATTGTTGACCTTGACACTCAGATAGTCGGAGACTTCGACATATCTGTCCACCTTGATGAAATATCGGATTTCATCACTATCTATCCGGACATCGCGGATGGTTTCCAATCCGGTCACTCCCTGAATGGACTTGTCAACATTGGAAAGATTGACGGGAAGGGTATTGACCGAACGGATATTGGCAATATCTTCCGTATTGCCGTAAATCAATACCGAGTCGGGAGAAATGACAATATCTCCCGCATTGATGTACTGTTTCTTGTAAACTACCGATATAAGAGGATTGACAGGTACCTTTCGGTGCGACTGTTCAGGAAAAGTAAATGAAAGAGTGCTTGTCTCTACAAAGTCAATGTTGATCTCTCCTGAGAGAGCTGCTGAGAGTTTGTCCTTCAGATCATTGGCTGTGAGAACGAAACGGTCCGGAAACTCTTCAACTGGAGTAAATAATTCCGGAGGCACCTCTAAAGTTATCTGGGGAACCGACCCGCGACGATTGTTGCGTATTATGTAGAAACCGGTAGCCCGACCTCTAATAAGAAGAATCTCGTCAGCTACGGCTTCGGGATGATGTCCCTCAATATTGGTTACTGCCTTTACCTGAAAACGCAGATAGGCGGAATAATCGTTAGAAAGGTTGTGAACAAGCCAGATAAATAAAGCCAGCAGGAGAGAGAGTATCAGCGATACCCAATCTCTCCCCGAACGCTTTTTAAAGTCTTTCTTGTCACGACCCGGCATAATCGGATGGTTACTTGTTATCTGAAGGATCCTTTACAAGGGAGGACTTGTCAACGAAGATCTTTACGTCCTTATCTATCTCAATGAGGATTTTGTTTTCTTTAACTTCGTCTACTGTACCATAAATACCACCTACTGTAATCACCTTATCTCCTCTCTTGAGATTATTGCGAAACTCGTCGAGTTCTTTCTGTTTTTTCTTCTGTGGACGAATCATAAAGAGCCACATAACTACAAAGATAAGTACGAGTACTATCAGCATTGAATAACCGCCTCCGGCTTTGGGAGCAGCGGCATTTGCCTGTAAAAGAAAAATTGTCAAAATGTTCATATTAATAAGTGTTAATTAATTATTTCTTTTGTTATCCTGAAGTCCCCTGCCCTTCTTGACTATCTCTCCTTCATTAAGTTTTTTGAGGATGATACTGTCAAGAATACCATTGACAAATATACGGCTGTTGGGAGTGCCAAAATATTTGGAAATCTCTACATACTCGTTGATTGTCACCTTTATGGGGATCGTTTCAAAAACTACCGCCTCCGTGATACCCATAATAATGATGGTCCTGTCGGTAGACACCAGGCGGTCGATATCCCAGTTAACTATATTCTCTCCAATGAGGTCGGAATATTCCTGATAGCGTAAGAAAGACTCTTCGAGCAGTTTCAAGGCGTATTGGATATCCTCTTCATTCTGTACAAGGGAGACATTTTGGTGGGTAGAACGCATAATGCCAATATTTCGGATGATACCGTCAAGCACAAAGGTAATGTCATCCAACCAATAGATGGAGCGCTCCTCTATAATTCCTGCCAAGTCTTCGTTATCTTCGAATTCATTGGAAAAGATATCAAGAAAAAGGTCGCAGTCGCGCTCAAAAGAGCTCTCAGATGAAGCCATATACTCTTTGTAATAGTCGCTTTCCGCTATGGACCTAAAAATTCTTTTGACTACATAATCATAATCAATCCACACAAGACCCCGTTTCTGACAGAACTTATTCATCTTTTCATCCTGTGAAAGTAACTCCACAAAAGAGTTGTTCACAAATCTATAATTGGGATTCTTCTCCTCCTGTGTGGCCTTGTATTTTCTCTTACCTGCTTCTATTCTCTCCCTTGCCACACTCACAATTGGCTTACATATACTGAGCAAAAACCAGTATAGCTCCTGGGTCTTTTCACAGGAAAACCGCAATTCCTTCTTCATATTGTCGATAGAGGGCGACTCCTGGGCCATATTCGAAAAAAGAACTTTAAACGCTTTTACACGGAGCAATCTTCTGGTCAGCATTCTTATATTTCTTAAATATTTTGCAAATATAACCTTTACTATCAAAATAAAAATTTATCTTTGTGAAAGAATTTTAAAAAAATTGATATGTACTACGAAGATTTTGACAATGCAGGACAGGCGGGACGCCCTGGTGATGATGTTTATTCCAAGCCTGTGAGAGCCGGAAAAAGGACATATTTCTTTGACGTCAAGACCACAAAAGGTAACGACTATTATCTTACTATCACTGAAAGCAAAAGAAGGGTAGAAAAAGATGGAAGGTTTGTATATGACAAACACAAAATTTTCCTCTACAAAGAAGACTTCGATAAGTTTTCCGAAGGTCTTCAGGAAGTTGTCGATTTTATCAAAACGAAATGCCCGGTAATTGAGACGGAGCGAGATGAACGTGGAGAAGAGCCCGATAAAGAGCAGTCTGCCACTTCTGCTTCTTTTACCGACGTGAATTTTGATGAATTATAGTCTATTGCCACCAAACCATATACAAGCCGGTCTTTGTGCCGGCTTGTTTTTTAAGTTGGAGTTAACTATTTTTAAGATTCAATAATAGAGTATGAACAAACTCGCAAAATATATCATCATAGCAGTAAGCGTAGCACTGATCGGATTTCTCGTTTGGTATTTTAGCGAGATAGTCTGGTATCTGCTGATTTCCGCTGTTATATTTCTTATAGGAAAGCCCCTTGCTACACTGCTCACCTCCTTTTCCATCAAAAAGTTCAAAATTCCCAACTGGTTGGCTTCGGCAATTACTCTTCTTGCCATCTTCTCTGCAATAGGACTCGTTGTGTTTTTTCTCTCCCCTATTATCATAAGGATTGTCAGCAATATCGGCCAGCTGGACTTTGACAAATTGCTGGTAAATATCTCCGAACCGTTTACTAAGTTCAATTACCGCTTGACCACCCTATTCCCTGCACTTGGAGAGGATTTCCGCGTGGAGGCCTATATTCTGGCACAGATCAAGGAGAGTACCAGCATATCTCTCTTTACACGTGCTTTTTCATCGATCACCTCATTTACGGTGGATCTGGCGATAGGCATTTTCTCGGTGGTCTTCATCTCCTTCTTTTTCCTGCAGGAGCGCAACCTTGTTGGCAATATGCTGAATGCAATAGTTCCTGATAAATATGAGGTCAATATGAAGCGAGCACTTTCATCGGCAGAGAACCTTCTTAGACGCTATTTTGCCGGCATTTTTATCGAATCAATTCTTATTACCATACTCAATACCATTGGACTCTACTTCATTGCCGGATTTGACTTCGATCTCGCAGTAATGGCGGCATTTGCATCGGGGGTCCTCAATGTAATCCCTTATGTAGGTCCACTCACCGGAGAATTGCTGGGTGTTATGGCAGGCATTGTCACCCATTACAGTACGCCAGACGCTGGCCCTGTATTGCCCTTTGTGTTGATAATATTCGGAGTAATGCTCACCACACAGCTGATTGACAACTACCTTTTCCAGCCCTTCATATATTCGAGCAGCGTCAAGGCCCATCCGCTGGAGATTTTCATAGTGATACTCATCGCGGGTTATGTGGGTGGAGTCATCGGTATGCTGGTTGCAATCCCCGCTTACACTGTAATAAGGGTTTTTGCCGGAGAATTTCTCTCCCATTTCAAGATAGTTCAACGCCTCACCAAAAATATCAAGGGTGTCGGGGATGGTGCCTCGGATGAGGCCGGTCTTCCAAATAATGAAGAAAAGTAATTAATGAAAAAGTAGAGGTTCGAGTCCTCCAAATAAAAAAAAGAAAGCGCTATGTTGCGCTTTCTCTGCTTTGTAGCGGAGGGAGGACTCGAACCTCCGACCTCCGGGTTATGAGCCCGACGAGCTACCAACTGCTCTACTCCGCGGTGTAATGGGCAACAAAGATAAGCAATTTTTTCTGATATTCAAAACTTATTGAAAAAACATAGGGAGTAGTTCTTAATTTAACTACCCCCTAATAGTGTAAATTAATAGAGAAAGTAACCTAATGTTGAATTACTCACTCTGATGTGCATTATTGAATAACATCAAGGCCATTGTCACCAGTACCATTGTACTTTACTATTTTGGGAGCGCCGGGACCAGCAGCTAAATTAGCCGTAAACTCTGCAGCAGATGTAACCGGTTAATTCTGTTTAACACTGTAAACCTTCGGAGTTGCCGCGCCATCACTAATATAGGAGTGGTAACCGTCAATCACGAAATTCGTTCCGGGTCCCTCTGCAGGGCAATCGCCGGGGTTGAAGCCGACAAAACTACCACCTGAAATCAGGGCTTTTGCTGTTCCGTTTAAGTAATTGGTATTGTCACAGTCAATCACATAACCGTAAGGATCAGTAGGATGTTGCTGTTGAACACTGAATTTTCCACCCTTAATCTCAGCAGTTCCTTCGTGAACATATATTGAAGTACGATTTCCATTATACGAACCACTTTCAATAATCAAATGTCCACCTTCACGTACATCTACTGCATAGCAATCATTAGGATCCGGCGTGATACTTCCTGTACCTGCTGGCGATCCATCTTTGATAGTCATTTTTCCTCTTACGGTAAAATGAGACCAATTGCCCTGATCAGCGTTCCAAATATGGGTAGTCATTGTATTGTGCAGTGTTTTACCATTCAAATCAAGTGTGAATTCTTTTCCTGCAGGAACCTCGATTTGAACAGTCTGAACCTCATCTTCATCAGCCAAGGTATAGCTTCCTCCGTTATAAGCCGCGGCTGCAAGCTTACTGTAAAAGTACTTCACAACACGTGAAGCCACATATTGGTTGCTTTTTTATCAGTAAGAGTTACTCTCAGCAGTGCCTCAAAACCACCTGTCTCGATCATTTGTTTGATGGTGATTGTAGTACTGTTGCACACCCCGTTATTGAAGACAGGTTCTGCAATTTCCAAACAGGGATTTGCATTTGGGACAATAGCTGTTTCCATTCCCCAGGCGCCGCCTTCTGGAATAAATTCGGCAACCAGAGAATTGTAGTTCCCGGAAGTCAAACCTGTAAAATTGATCGTTAATACGTCACCGAAGTTCATTGCAACGGGAAGGGCACCATCAGCAAACTCAATAGTGATACCAGGGACTCGCGGAACGGTAAGAACAATATAATTGCCTAAGTTGTCCTTTGCCATAAGAGTAAAATAGACAAAATCGGCATTATAGGTAACACTTTTGAACAAAGCAGCACCCTTTGCTCCTGTTGCCCCTGTTGCTCCCCTATCGCC
>JAAZEZ010000072.1 GCA_012511975.1 Bacteroidales bacterium
CTTCAGCAAATATGAATGCCAACGAGGTAATTGCTAATAGAGCACTTCAGATTGCAGGGCATCAACCGGGTGAGTATCAGTATATTCATCCCAATGACCATGTAAACATGGCTCAGTCTACAAATGATGCTTATCCTACAGCTATGCAGTTGGGTATGTATATGATCCACAAAGATGTAATGACAGCTCTCAAGGCTCTCATACGTTCAATTCGCTCAAAGGAGAAGAAATTTGCAAATGTTATCAAGATGGGCCGTACACAGCTTCAGGATGCAGTGCCTATGACTCTTGGACAGACATTCGGAGCATATGCTTCCGCTTTGGAGAATGAGATGAAACGTTTGGATGAGGCAGCACAGGGTTTGCTCGTAATCAACATGGGTGGTACCGCTATTGGTACCGGAATCACTGCCGAGCCCGGCTATGCGGAAGCCTGTACCAAGTTTATCAAAAAGATTTCCGGATGGAAGGTTACTCTCGCAGAAGATCTTATTGATGCCTCAAATGATACATCTGCCTTTGTGGTATATTCTTCTGCTCTTAAGCAAGTTGCCATTCGTCTTTCGAAGATTTGCAACGACCTTCGTCTCCTCTCCTCAGGTCCACGCACAGGCCTGAATGAAATAAATCTTCCTCCAAGGCAGCCGGGTAGCTCCATTATGCCGGGTAAAGTTAATCCGGTTATTCCTGAAGTAGTAAATCAGGTTTGCTTCAAGGTAATCGGTAACGATTTTACCATCACAATGGCTTCCGAGGCAGCACAGCTCGAACTCAACGTAATGGAACCTGTACTTGTACAGTCCCTGGTAGAGTCTGCAACCTGGCTTATGAGAGCTTTCGACACCCTTCGTACAGAGTGTATTGAAGGAATTACTGCTAATAAACAACACTGCAAGGAGCTTGTGGAATATAGCATTGGTATCGTTACCGCACTTAAACCTTATCTCGGCTACGCCAAAATTACTGAGGTTGCCCAAGAGGCTCAGGCAACCGGTGGCAGCGTATATCAGCTGGTACTGGAAAAGGGTTACCTTACCAAAGAGCAGCTTGACAAGATTATGGATCCCGTCAATATGACCAAGCCGGTGAAGGTGGAGCTGTAATGTTAGTTTTGAGTTCCTAGTTAGGAGTTCAGAGTTTACAAAAAGAGTCCTTAAACGGGCTCTTTTTGTGTTTAGTTGTGAGTACAACAAATTCGCCGCGGACCTCACGGCCGGCGGCGAAAACAAACTTCAACGATAAAATCTCAAACTCTAAAATCATTTATAAAATCTTCATGGCAATGTGTGCACAGGCTTCGGCATCAGCCAGGGCATGGTGATGGTTTTCAAGGTTGTGTCCGCAGGCAGCGGCAACCGTATGCAACTTATGATTAGCAATGGTGTCTTCGAAATGTTTACGCGCAGCAGCACAAGTGTCGTGAAACACATAGTCCGGATAATCCATCTGATAAACCCTAAAGACTTCTTTCAGACATCCCTCATCGAAAGGAGAGTTATGTGCCACAAGTGGCAGACCCTCAATCATAGGCTCAATTTTTTTCCACACACGAGGGAATACCGGCGCATTATAGGTCTCCTCTTCGGAAAGACCATGCACTTGCTGACAGAACCATTTATGGTATTCCGGCTCCGGACGGATAAGGCTATAGAACCTCTCCACTATTTCACCACCACGAACTACCACCACTCCGACTGAGCAGACACTGCTTCGGCACTCATTGGCCGTTTCAAAATCTATTGCTGCAAAATCTTTCATAATTAATCTTTGTACCTCTTCAACATTTTCTTAATGGTATTCTTGATTTCATTGCGGTACCATTGAGGCTTCAGGACCTCGATTGAGTCTGA
>JAAZEZ010000073.1 GCA_012511975.1 Bacteroidales bacterium
GCAGATAATGTAGACAAAGATAAAATGCAGTGGAGAAGTTTCTTTGACCAAGAACTCTATCCGCAAATGGTGGAAAAATACAATCTCGACCCCGAACAGACATTTATCACGGGCCTTTCTATGGGAGGTCTCGGTGCCATCAATATTTTTCTTGACGATATATCCAGATTCAGAGCTGCCGGCTCCATGAGCGGTGTGCTGGACATCTATCATGCCTCACCAAATCTGCTTGACAAGGAGCTCAGCCAGATTCTCGGTCCTTATACGCCTGAGAACCCGCTCTACGATGCCAATAATCCAATAAACAACCTCAACAAGGTGGCCGGATCCGGCAAACTGATGGTAATATCCTGCGGATATGAAGATTATTATGTAAAATCAACCCTTGACTTCTCCGCCAAATGTAGAGAAATGAAGATCCCTCACATTATGCTCCTTTCACCCGGACGCCACTCCTGGATCTACTGGGATTACGCTTTGGTGGAACACCTGGAGTTTTTTAAGAAAATCCTGGAAGAAGCAAATCTGGGATTCTGAGGTACGAGATACAGGGTACGTGTTGCGAGGTTAGCATAGAGTAAGGAGTGTCTTGTGCTATAAATTGGTGCTGCTTACGGGTTATGGTTTTAAAAGTCGAGAAAGTTTAAGAATAGTAAGAGTAAGTGAAAAGAGATAATAAAAAATAATGGACAGGTTCAGTAAGAGCCTGTCCATTATCGTATATTTAGACTTGTAGCGTTTAACGTCTTCTGTGTAGCATCAATATATTTTCGTATTTAACGAAAGGAGAGGCATTAATACGATTACTTCCCCACAACAAACTTCAACTCGAAAGTCGAAACTGCAAGCTCCAACATCTGTATCCTTTATCTCCCAGCTCAAAACGAAAAAAATCCCCACACCTCACAACCCACATCCCGAACCACCCCGTACCCCGTAACACGCAACTCGCAACACTACTCACTCTCCACTACACACTCAGAACTTACTCGGAACTACATACTCAGAACTCAAAACTACTTAACAGACATATCTCTGATCTCTTCTGCGTCATAAACACCCTTATCGAGCTTCACCTTGATCTCAGCGAATGCATTGAGAGTATACTCCACATCCTCTAGTGAATGGACTGCGGTAGGAATGATACGGTACATTATGATGCCTTGAGGTACCACGGGATATGTAACGGTAGAGCAGAAAATCTTGTAATTTTTCCTGAGGTCAATCACTATATTTGTGGCCTGTGCCAAATTACCATCCATAAATACAGGGGTAACGCATGCCTCAGCAGGTCCGATGTCGAAACCTCTTTTGCGAAGACCCTCCTGGAGAGCCCTTGTAACAACCCATAGTTTTTCACGAAGACGTGCGCCCTCTTTACCGCGGATAATTTCGAGACGTTTGAGAGCACCCTCTACGATAGGCATGGGAAGTGCCTTTGCATAAATCTGTGAACGAAGATTGTACCTGAGGTAATTGATAATGGCTCTGGGACCGGCAACGAACCCGCCGATGGTGGCCATTGATTTTGCGTATGTACCGATATAGAGGTCAATTTCATCCATCACACCGAAATGCTCGGAAGTTCCGCGGCCTTCAGCACCCATGACACCGAAACCATGTGCATCATCAATAAGAATACGGAAATTGTATTTCTTTTTGAGATCCACAATTTCTTTGAGAATACCGAGAGCTCCGGTCATGCCATAAACGCCCTCGGTCAGAAGAAGAACTCCTCCCCCTTTGGCCTTTGCCTCAGCACAAGCTCTTTTAATGATCCTTTCGCAATCAGCAATATCATTGTGGCGGTATTTATATTTGGCACCGAGATGGAGGCGAATTCCATCAAGAAGGCAGGCATGACATTCATTGTCATACACTACCACATCATGCCTACACAAAAGCGCATCAATGGTGGATACAATGCCCTGGTAACCGAAGTTGAAAAGGAAACAATCCTCTTTTTTCTCAAAATCAGCAAGTTCTCTTTCGAGTCTCTCGTGGAGAGCAGTGTGCCCTGTAAGCATTCTGGAGCCCATAGGATAAGCCATACCCCATTTTGCAGCACCTTCAGCATCTGCTTTGCGTATTTCGGGATGATTGGCAAGACCAAGATAGTTGTTTATACTCCAACATAGGACTTCTTCGCCCTGAAAAAACATCCTGGGACCAATTTCTCCCTCAAGTTTAGGGAACATGAAGTAACCGAAAGCTTTATCACGATATTGGCCCAGAGGACCACCTGAGTCTTTGCTTAATCTTTCAAAAATGTCCATGGTAAAAAATATTTAGGTTTTAGTAATTATTATGCGTCAATATTAGCGTAACGAGCATTCTGCTCGATAAATTCCCTGCGTGGAGGCACATCGTCACCCATAAGCATCGTAAAGACACGGTCTGCTTCAACGGCATTTTCAATGTGGATCTGACGGAGAACACGCTTTGAAGGATCCATCGTGGTGTCCCAAAGCTGTTCGGCATCCATCTCTCCAAGACCCTTATAGCGCTGAACTCTGACACTGCCCGGATTGCCCTTGCCCATACGCTCAACCGCCTCGGAACGCTCTTCATCAGTCCAGCAATAGTGCTCTTCCTTACCTTTCTTGACAAGATAAAGCGGAGGAGTAGCAATGTAGACATGTCCGTTGGTGATAAGATCGGGCATATAGCGGAAGAAAAATGTCAGGATAAGGGTGGTAATATGGCTTCCGTCCACATCGGCATCCGTCATGATCACTACCTTATGATATCTGAGTTTGGAAAGGTTGAGGGCTTTCGGATCCTCTTCGGTGCCAATTGTAACTCCAAGTGCAGTGTAGATGTTGCGAATCTCCTCGCTCTCGAAAACACGATGTTCCATCGCCTTCTCGACATTGAGTATTTTACCTCTCAAAGGAAGAATGGCCTGAAACATCCTGTCCCTTCCCTGCTTTGCGGTTCCACCTGCCGAATCTCCCTCTACGAGGAAAATTTCGCACTTTTCAGGATCCCTGTCAGAACAGTCTGCCAGTTTGCCCGGCATGCCCGAACCGGCCATCACAGTTTTTCGTTGCACCAGTTCACGCGCCTTACGGGCTGCGTGACGTGCAGTAGCGGCCATAATCACCTTTTCAACAATGACCTTGGCATCACGTGGATTCTCCTCGAGGTAGTTTTCAAGTGCCTGGCTGGTGGCCTGGGATACTGCTCCCATCACCTCGCTGTTACCGAGTTTTGTCTTGGTCTGGCCTTCAAACTGAGGTTCAGCAATCTTGACGGAGATAACTGCAGTAAGTCCCTCTCTAAAATCGGAAGGATCAAGGTCAAATTTGAGTTTTGCCAGAAAACCATTCTTTTCAGCATAGCTCTTGAGGGTAGTTGTCAAACCGCGGCGAAAACCGGTAAGGTGCGTACCGCCCTCTATCGTATTAATATTGTTTACATATGCGTAGATATTCTCCTTGAAATCGGTGTTGTACTGCATAGCAATTTCAATGGGAATGATCTTATCTGTTTCCAAATATATGGGATTCTCCGTGAGTTTATCACGTGATCCATCCAGATAAGCAACAAATTCCAAAAGTCCTTCCTGGGAATAAAAAACATCCTGTCTGGCAGGTGCCTCAACTTCGTTGCCGTGTTCGTCTGTAATCATTTCGGGAGCCCTATCATCCCTTAGAGTGAGTTTCACCCCTTTGTTGAGAAATGCGAGTTCTCTCAGGCGACGTGCCAGGGTATCATAATCATATACGGTGGATAGGGTAAAAATTGTATTATCCGGCTTAAAAGTGATGATAGTGCCTGTCTTTGTAGTCTCGCCTACCACTTTTACATCATAGAGAGGTTTACCTTGCGAATACTCTTGTTTGAATATCTTGCCTTCACGATGAATCTCAGCGGAAAGGTGTGATGAAAGCGCATTCACACACGAAACACCTACACCATGGAGTCCTCCGGAGACTTTGTAACTATCTTTACTGAATTTTCCTCCGGCATGGAGCACTGTAAGTACCACCTCGAGAGCCGAACGGCCCTCTTTTTCGTGAGTGTCCGTGGGAATACCACGGCCATTGTCCGATACTGTTATGGAATTGTCAGGGTTTATTACTACAGCTATCTCGCTACAATAGCCTGCAAGAGCTTCGTCTATGGAGTTGTCTACCACTTCATAAACCAAATGGTGCAAACCACGGGCAGCTATGTCACCGATATACATAGAAGGGCGCTTACGCACCGCTTCCAATCCTTCAAGCACCTGGATACTATCTGCGGAATAGTGATTTTCCGCTTCAATAATCTCGTTTTCAATCATTATTTTCTTGTTTCTAATAAAGAAACAAAGGTACGAAAAAAAAAGGTAAAATCCTTAAAATTTCACATAGATTCCACCACCGAAATTGCGTGGTACAGAATTGTGCATCGGCATATAGCAATTGCCTCTATTTAGGAGATTTCCTCCCTTGAGAAAAACACCGAAATAGCGGTTTAAGGAGAAGTCCAGAGTAATACCCATGTCAACTATGGAAGGGATGGTGTAGGCACCGAAAGAATCGCCTGTAACTTCACTTATGTATCTGCACTCAACTTTTGCATTGATACGGTTTCTCCAGTTCCAGACGAAAAAGAAATTTGTGGTTACACTGGGTAGCTGAGTCATTTTAGGACGCTCTCCGCTAAAGTAAAGATTGTATCTGAATTCTGCTCCTGTAATGATCGCTCCTGATTTCCAAAGTGCATCCGCACCGAATGATAGGCGGCTGAAATCCCAATAGGTAGCAACAATATCAAATGGCTCCGGATCAGACATTACCGGCTCGAAAAGAAGCTTGTCACGAAATATAGTGTATGATGAGATAAGATTGAAAGCCATTCTACCCTTAATGACGGATTCGGGTGAAAGTGTTGCATCCAAAGGTCTGGATCCGAATTTAAGGTCAGCACGAGGGGAAATCAGCGGCATATCACGTGTCATCCCGAGGAATGAATTGAGTTCATGGCCTCCGCCCACAACGGTATGTATCCATAACGACTGTTCTGCAAGTTCAAATCTTGCATCCACATCGGGAAATATAGTACTTGCTATAGAGGAATGGTTATCACCATTCTCATTTCGGCTTTCTTTCGATTTGTGGACGCTGAAACGGTTACCGAACTTCGCCCCAAATTTGCCCAAAAAACGTCCCTTGTTGTATTCATAGATTGGGGAAATTTCCAATATTCCGGCTGTATGATCCCGAAAACCTCCATACATCGAAAAAGACATACCAAAGTCGACATAGATGCGGTGCACATCGAATGTAGTGCCCAACATAGCCCCTATTGACAGATTGTTTTCTCTCAGTGTATCTACCATTCGTTTGGAACCCATTATGAAAGCAACGTCAATATCGTAATATACGCTATGATCAGAACCATCAGCCGACTTAACATTCGCTGCAAAATTACCCAAACTAATATCGTGCATAGCTGTAATCGAATCACGTCTGCCTGTATACTTTGAAAATAGACCTCCGGCATCAAAGGAAAACTCTCCCTCTTTCCAGGCATATTTCAAATTGGCTCCGAAATCATTACGCATCTTGCGCACATCAAGAGTATACTCTCCCGCCACCGAGGGAATCTCTCCCCAATAAGAATCGTGGTCGGCATAAATGCCGGCATAAAAACCCTTTTTGGTAACAGCCTGAAGATAGAACTCAGCAGAAGGCGTGAGAGGGAACTGTGTTCCCAGCTTTAGATATGAAATGGGATGACGGGGAGCCTTTGCCGGCTTGATTGCAGCCGACTCATATGGCGAAAATTCGTAGAGGTCGCGGTAGGGTCGGTTGAATATGGAGTAGTCAAAACTGATGTTGAATTTGCGCAGAGAGTCTGCGACATCCTTGGGTATTTCAGGCTTGTGAATTTCTCCGAGTTTGACATCAAACTCCCTGCTGACCTCGACAGTAGGATCGATGGTCTGCCCGAAAAGTCCGACAGGCATCAGAATTACAAGTGCCAATATGAATATCGTTTTCCTCATCTTCATCTATTTCAATTTGTCAAGACGCATTTTTACCTGTTCTTTCACATCATCTGCATCTCCGGTAGGCTCATAGCCATCAAGTACGCTTTCGTATGTAGCCTTGGCCTGTTCCACATCTCCCCTATCTGCAAATGAGTCACCCAGAATGATAAAGGCCTTTGCAAGCCAGTAAATCTGGGAAGTCTCGGAATCAGAAAAGTCATACACCCGATTTTCGACCGCAATGAAGTCACCCGCTCCGTAGGCATCCATAATTAGAAGATATGTGGCTTCGGCCCCATAATTATCGTGAGGATTGCGCGCGAGAGTGTTAAGTATCGGCTTAGCCTCCTCCCTGTTGTCAAGATATAGAAGACTCTTGGCAATTAGATATTCCGCCTCACGGCGCATCTCATCGGGAAGTTCAGAGACTCCGCTCACCTTTCTTGCATCTGCAACAGCCTCTTCATACTGTTTATTGTTATAATAGGATCGCATACGGCCAAAATAGCCGGTGTTCTTCATATTTTCACTATTCGCAATATAAATTAGGGATTCATATGCCGTTACAGCCCTTGAATAGTGCTCGAGCTCGTATGAAATATCTGCATAATTGCGGGTAGCAGCCTCAGCAAAAGGCCCTTCGCCCCGTTTTATGACCTGGAAATAAGCGTCTGAAGCCGCCTCTTTATTTCCTTTGGCCTTGAGAGATTCTGCAAGGTAATAATATGCCTGTGCCGTCTTTGATCCCGAAGGATAGTTTTTAACAAATGACTGAAGGGATGTGATAGCTGAGTTGTGATTGCCGGAAAGGTAGCGCTGTTCGGCAGCATTGAAGAGCATCAGTTCTTTTTCATCTGCACTCTTGATATCCGACATTCCCAGAGTTTCCAGGTATGCAAAGTACTCTTCAGGCTTATTGATGGTCTGGTAGACACTCTCCATGCCCGATATAGCATTGGGAACCTCAGGAGAGAGTGGCATTCCTTCAATGATGTTCTTGTAGTATTCAATAGCCTTGGTGTATTTGCCGTTATTGGCGTTGATCATGGCCAGTTCAAGCATCGATTTGGTGAAATAGATGCTGTCCGCATCGTGTCCTATAAGGGTGTGGAAGCAATCTGCCGCATCATCATCGGCCCCTCGCTGTACTAATGTGCGTCCAAGTTCAAAGAGACATTGCGAATAAAGTTCTGCGTTGCGATTGACTTTGAGTGCCTGTCTGAGTATTGATATCTTTCTGGTGTCATTTCCGAGGAGTCCGTAGGCAACAGCGCCCTGATATGCCGGATAGAGATCATTTGAAGTGGAATATCTGTTGAAGACCCTCTCGTATGTGGCAGCTGCATCCTTGTAGTTGTTCTGCATAAAGTAAGAGTCAGCCAAGCGTATTCTGGCATCCCTTTCAAACTGCTTACGACCGCTTCTGCCAAGGTACTCGGAAAACCATTTCTGGGCACTGGAAAATCTACCCCACATAAAATAACTGTATGCAAGGTTATAGATTGCTGTTTGGTATTGCTCCGAATTGAGGAAATGGGGATTTTCCATCAGACTAAGATTGATATCGGTAGCCTGGCGGTACCTTCCATTGCGGAAATGGCACTCTGCCAACCAGTAATTGGCAAGCGCCTCAAGGCTAGGGTCGTGCCTTCCGTTCTCTATCGAGATTTCCAGCATTGGTACTGCCGACCTGTAGCCCCTGTTCTCAATAAGCTGCATAGCCCTGAAGAATGCAGCTTTCTGAAGATTGGACGAAGATTCATCTGAAAGTTCACGAATCTTTGTAAGGGCAGCTACTGCGGAGTTATAATCATTGCTCAATAAATATGCTGCCGCAATGTAGCTGTTGATAATATCATCTTTCCCACTCTCAGGATAAAGCTCCATATATTTTTCGAAACCCGAAATATCACCATTGACATCAAAAGATAATTTGGCGTGATTGAAAAAGGCATCTTCTTTTATAACACTGTCAAAATCGGATTCAGACGCCGCTTTAAAGGCCTCCATCGCAGCAATTTTGTTGTGCTGACGTAAATGGCTGTTGGCACTATAGTAATAAGCGCTTTGGCCAAGAGCATCTTCACTGCCGACGACATGGCTGAAGGATTCTATTGCCTGAATAAATGACTGAAGTGTATATGAAAGGAGACCGGAGTAATAATAATCTTTGCGTGTAAGATTGCCTCCTGAGGTGGTAAACATATCAAAATATTGGGCTGCCAAAGTAGGCTGTCCCATCGAAAAATAGGCTTCAGAGACTATTCTAGCCAGATTAATCTGTAAATCACGATCAAGTGTGCTGAAAATTGCCGGACCACGATCAATCACATACTTATAGTTGCCAAGCATAAACTCCGATTCGACGGCATAATATGAGGCCAACACCGAAAACCGAGGATCCTTCTCCGCTTTGCGGAAAAGCGGCAGAGCTGCAGCAAAATCCTTTTCCAGGTAACGCACATAACCCAGATAATACTGGCTGGGCACAGAGAAGGGACTGAAATCGCCCTCGATAATAGATATCAATCTCTTGGCAGCCACATCAGTATTGCCTACTCTGATGTAGCAATATGCACTTTTGAAGTCATATTCAATCTGCTCATCCGCATAAAGAAAGGGCTTTTTTATGGAATCATAAATCACAAGCGCATCGGCATACTCCTCCCTATCGAACAGACGCGATGCAAGGGCAAACTTAACCATCTGAAGTTCCGGGGCATTGGGATATCTATCCTCGAAATTCTTAACCAGACCGGCAATATTGGACCTGTCAAGACGGATAGCACACATTGTCTTATAGGCCTCCACTTGAATAGCAAAAATGGAAATATCGCTATCCGGATCAGGTGTTACCAAGTTTAACATCTGCTCTGCCGAATAGTAGGCCCCCTTTCTGTAAAGATCAAGTGCTGACTCAAGACGTTTGTCTGCATGGTGTTCCTGTGCTATGACCTGTCCTGACAATATGAAAGCAAAAAACGCAAGAATCAATATGAAGCCTTTTCTTTTCATCAAATATATCAAGCAAAAATAAATCCTGTCTCTGTCGCATTAAATTTCATATTTCAAGAGAAGCATTCAGTTCTAAGTTATTATAACAAACGTACACTCTCCTGAAACAGTAAACACAAAATTACAAAAAAAAACTCATTTACTGAAATTAAATAATAAGGGTTTATCATAAAAAGAAATGACCGATCAGAATGAAAACCCATAACCGATGCTGATATTTAAATTTCTGCCTGCGGTAGATGTTTGATAAAACTTACTTTCGCGCACCGATTCTGTAGTAACGACAAGTTCCGCAAAGGATTTTTGTAGTGGTTGCTGAAAATTAATATCCAGAATCAGCGCACCGTTGTCAGAAATAAGATACCGAGTTGATAAACCAAAGTTCAGGAATATGGATGATGCACGTTGTGTGTATGATAAATTGTACTGAATACCATCTTTCTCGGAACTTCTAAATGATTCCTTATTTGATAGGTACATCATATACCCAAGTCCTACTGCGGGATGAATGCTCCATTTGTTTTGTTCAAATCGATAAATAATACCGACATCCAGGGCCGGACGTACCTTAGTTATAATTGAATATAATTCATCATATATCATTTGAAATATATCTTCTATGAAGTTTGAAGGGTAATATTCTGACTTTTTGGTTTTATACAGATTCGCCTAAAGCCTCGCATATCCTCCGATCCTTTCTGAAAAAAGATAAGTAAACCGCAATACTGTCATTGGAACAACCTTCGGCTTCGATTCGAAAAGTTTGGATTCAGGAACCGAACCGGTAGAGATCAAATCAATATTCGCTCCCGCAGTCACATCAAGCAAGAATTTTGGGCTATACCTTTTTAAATGGTTATTCCCCATTTTTGCCTGTTGACCATATGAAAACAGACTGAAAAAGAGAAATATAAGGGTCAGGCAGTAAGATCTAGTCATGAGTAAGGAGTGTGTAGTGTGTAGTGTGTAGTACGAAGCTCAGAACTAGCTACTATATAACTTACTCAGAACTCCATACTCGAAACTCGGAACTAATTCAATTTTCCCATCATTTCCAAATGGCATTGTAAGAGTTCACCGGTTTGTTCATCACGCAGATGTAGGCCGTTTCCCTCACAATATTTATAAGACTTGCAAGTGGCGCATTTTCCTTTTTTTGTCCAGGATCGGTCACGCATTATCTGATATTTGGTATTCCAAACTTTCCAAAAATCATCTTTGTAGATATTTCCCTGAATATAATCTCCACGTAAGCTCGGACATGCGCTAATATCGCCATTTGCCAGTACCGAGCCTATGTGAATGCCCGCCTGACAAAAGAAGGGTGCGTCACGTACTTGGAGTTCGTAATCTGCCAGATAACCCTCACATCCATACGAAGCGTGAATTATTCCCTCCTTTCTGGTCTCTTTGATGAAGTCCATCATTTGAACAAATTCCTCTACAGAGAGTCTGAGTAGCGGGTTGTCTTTTGCCCTGCCCTTGGGAAACACGGTGAAAAGTCGCCAATGAGTAACCCCCAGCGAAATAAGTAACTCTTTTAGTTTGTGTAAGTCAGGCAATGTCTTTTTGTTGACACACGTAACCACATCATAGACTAGGTCGGGAGTGGAAGCGACCCGGCGTATAGCATCAACTGCACGCCTCCAGGAGCCTTTTTTACCACGGAACCACTCATGTGACTCTACAGTATAGCCATCTAAGCTCACAGTTACCGAGCGCAATCCTGCACGAAGCAATTTATTCAATCTTTCTTGTGACAATCCCCATCCGTTAGTTACAAATCCCCACGGGTATCCCATATTGTACATGGCTCTTCCACACTCTTCCAAATCATTGCGCATCAAAGGTTCGCCACCTGTAAGCACAATCATTGTCTTGTTGGGATTTACATGAGGGCGAATATCCTCAAGCACTTTAAGGAAGTCCTCTTTGGGCATATCAGGAGTAACTGATTCGCGTGTGCAATCACTTCCGCAGTGAATACAGTTGAAGTTGCATCGCAAAGTACATTCCCAAAAGAAATATGTAAGTTCGTGCAGTTTTGCCTGCGTTTTTCTATGTTCGCGAAACAGGTTCAGTATGATTTTTTCCGTAATCTCATCGTCACATCAATTTGTGTTACTCTTCTTCCTTCATTTCCTTAAACGTTGATGCCGGAACACCATACTCGGGAACAGGTTGAAAATGTTGTAGTTTGAAATTAGCATCTTTCTTTTCAAAAACCCCATCGTACCAGTTTCCATCACCTTTTTCAACCTTTTTCATTTGTGACCAATCCACTTTAATGGAATCAGGTGCGTACAATCCGCCATTTTCTGTCCCATCTAAATCTTCAGCAAAAATCCAATGGTCCGTTCCGGGAAATTCGGTGAATTTCATTTCAAAATCACCACGAGAGTCGGTCCTTACCGTGTCGTTTCCGAAGTAGGCCGCAGTATGTGATTTTCTGATGATTGCAATATTTTTAATCGGTTTTTGTGACTCCTTGTCCGTTACTTTACCTTTAATGATGAATTCCGCGGATGGGACACCGTATTCACAACGTATGATTTCACAGCCGCTCCCAATTCCCAAAAGGGAAAACAGCAGGGTTAATATTTTTCCCGTATGATTTAATCGCAATTTTTTTCATAACTTTCTTTGCACTGAGATTTTTAAATAAAATACTTTTGTCTAATATTATATATACGCAGTGACTCACGAAATACTTCCATCACTGATCAAAGACTGTGCAACAAGACATCTTAATATTATAGATGCATAAAACGCTAAAATCGTTGCAATGAAAAGAATATTTTACTCTGTTCTTTACAAAGTTAAGTGAAAACTGTTGATTTAGACCAAAATTGTCAACTGATATTAATTTAATGTGAATAAAAATGTATTTTTGCATCCAAACAAGATCAAAATATGGACGAAAACGATATTATCATAGAATTTGAGGATGTGGAGATCACAAACGGGGAAATTCCCGTCATTACTTCCCTCAACCTGACTATCCGTGAGGGAGAATTTGTCTATCTCACCGGCAAGGTCGGCAGTGGTAAAACCTCCATCATCCGCACCATAACTGCAGAAAATCCGGTTACCACAGGCAGCGCCCGTGTTGGTAGTTTTGATCTCTTAACTCTCAAGAAGAGAAAAATACCCTACCTCAGACGCAAAATCGGGGTTGTTTTCCAGGATTTTCAGCTCCTGATGGACAGGAGCGTGGAGGATAATCTCCTTTTTGTCCTCAAATCCACCGGATGGAAAGATCGCAAGCTTATGGAAGAGCGTATCAACAGCGTACTGGACGCGGTTGGAGTTGCCAGCAAAGCACACAAAATGCCACACCAGCTCTCCGGAGGCGAACAACAAAGAGTAGCCATAGCCCGCGCTCTTCTAAATGAACCTCGACTGATACTTGCAGACGAGCCCACAGGTAATCTCGACGGCGAGACAGCCACAGGCATCATGAGCTTGCTTTTCGAGATCAACCGTACCCGTAAGACTGCCATCATTATGGTTACCCACAATATGAATATCGTACGGGAGTATCCCGGAAGAATACTTGTCTGCGCCGACAATGAATGCAAAGAAATATCAACAGATAACAGCCTGGTTTGAGGCCAATATGCCGGTAGCCAAGAGTGAACTGGACTATAAAAACCCATTTCAGCTGCTGTGTGCCGTGATACTTTCAGCCCAGGCCACCGACAAGCGGGTCAATATGATTACCCCTGATCTCTTCGAGCGTTTCCCCACACCCGAGGATATGGCCGTGTCTAACGAGGAAGAGATATATCAGATTATACGCTCTATCACTTATCCCAACAGCAAAGCACGCCACCTGCTGGGGATGGCACGAATGCTGGTGAGTGACTTTGGCTCTGTCGTACCGGCAGATGTAGAAGAGTTGCAGAAACTCCCCGGTGTCGGACGTAAGACAGCCAATGTGATTGCATCCATAGTATACAACAAACCGGTAATAGCCGTTGATACGCATGTATTCCGTACTGCACGCCGTCTGGGACTCTCATCCGGCGAGAATGTCCTTGAAGTCGAAAAAGATCTAACCGCAGGCTTTCCGGAACATTTCCGTGCCAAAGCACATCACTGGCTGATACTTCACGGACGTTATGTATGTACCGCCAGAAAACAAAAGTGCGAATCCTGTGGACTCGCACCATTCTGTGATTATTTCAACCAGACCGATAATTCCTGATTAAAACCTCTTGGTAACACCTATATAGGACCTGTAGGGAACACTATCTCCAATGAGCCTGAGGTTGTATTTACCATCTACAAATACGCCCCAGCCATTGCTGAAATTGTACTCTATACCTGCGCCGAAATCAATGCCGAGGTGAAAGTCAACATACCTGCCGAATCCTGAGCCTACACCAATAATGGGATAAATGTTGAGACCATCAATAAGGTTAATCAGATAGTGGAAGCCTACATCTGCACCAAAATAGGTGTGATAGGAGTGATCGTGAGGGTGAAAAAACAGGTCAAAACCTGCCCTTCCCCTAAAGTTATTGGCATTGAAGTCACCGTGGAGGCCCAGTGTTGTACCCCAATGTGCGTAACCAATATGTGCGCCTACCGCACCGAAGGTGGTAGAAGCTTTATGAACCTTCTGACCTTGTACAGTTGTCTGGGCTGAAATGGACGAAGCACCGATGAGTGCAACTGCCAGTAAGATGATTATTTTCTTCATTTGATAAAATTAATTAGTTAAAATTTCAAATTTGATGTACCTTTATTATCCGATACGTAAAACAAATGTAACACTTTTTTTTAATTCTTATCTTTTTTGAAGAACAATCCTGACATATTCAACACCACCCTTTCCGATTTCAGGTCCTGCTTAAAGCTGGAAAGGTCCTTGTCTGACAATACTATAGCCGGTTACAACTCAGATTGTTCTAAATTTTTCGCATTTCTGAAGGGAAAAGGTACCATTTCGCCGGAGGCGGCAACATCTGAAAATATCTCGGAATACCTTGCGCAGGTGACTGGTGCGGGACTCTCCAAAAGAAGCCAGTCCCGTTTGGTCAGCTCCCTCAAAGCACTCTACCGCTTTTTGGAAAGCGAGGGGCGGCTCAAGAATAATCCCTGCGACAGAATTGATACCCCAAAGGCAGGCAGATATCTCCCTGAGGTACTCTCTGTCGAAGAGGTGGAGCGCATCATCGATTCTGTTGACCTTTCAAAAAGCGAAGGACATCGCAATAAAGCCATCATTGAGGTACTCTACTCCTGCGGGCTGAGGGTGAGCGAACTGGTAGGATTACGCATTAGTGACCTATTTCTGGCCGAACAATTTATCCGGGTTACAGGTAAGGGATCCAAGCAGCGTCTGGTGCCCATCGGGGAACCGGCAGTGCGGAGCATCTCCCTCTATATGAGGATACGTAATGCCGGTCCGATAGCAAAAGGAGCGGAGGATATACTCTTTCTCAACCGCCGCGGAGGAAAGCTCACACGGGAAATGATTTTTCTGATTGTGCGCAGACAGGCAGAAATTGCAGGAATTCGCAAAAATGTCTCCCCTCACACTTTCAGACACTCTTTTGCCTCTCATCTGGTAGAGAATGGAGCCGATTTACGTGTTGTACAGGAAATGCTCGGTCACGAAAGCATACTAACCACAGAGATCTATACACATATCGATACAAAGAAATGGCAGCAAACTATTCTCCAATTTCATCCCAAAAGAAAATAATTTTTGCTACCTTTACAAATTAGATTTCGAGATGTAATTATTACACAACACTTAACTTATATTTAAATCATGGCTTACACCACTACAACTAAACAGAGCTATGGAAACAGGGTTTCCAAATCATTTAAGGGTATCGGTAGCGGTATCCTGCTTTTTATCATCGGCACGGTATTGCTGTTTTGGAACGAAGGAAGGACAGTCAAAGTTAAACGCGCATTAAATCAGGCTGCGGATGTAACTGTGGAGATGCCCGATATCTCCCGAATCGATCCACAATTTGAAGGTAAGATGATACACGCCATAGGCGAAGCATCTACAACTGAAGTTCTTAATGACGGACTCTTTGGTATATCACTAAATGCAATCAATCTCTCGCGCAACGTGGAATACTATCAGTGGACCGAACAGAGTAAAGAGGAGAAAAAAGAGAAAATAGGAGGCGGGCAGGAGATTACCACTACCTACACCTACAGTAAAAAATGGGTTTCTTCACCTGTAAATTCTTCTGAATTTGCGGACCCGGCTTACCGGGACACCAATTTTGTACTTACTACTATTGAAGATAACCAAGTTGTTGCCGATTTAGTGGATTTCGGAGCTTACAAACTTCCTCCCTTTCTCAAAAACGGTATCAGAAGTTCAGAACAGGCCACTCCTCAACTCACCGAAGAGATGATAAAAGAGTGGAATGAGGTGCTCTGGAAGAGAGACAGCTCCGCAACAGTTACAGTAAGTGCAGGCCAGGCCTATTTGGGACGCGATGTCAATAACCCCGAGGTTGGCGATGTCAGAGTAATATTTGGGTATACTCCTACCCCACAGACAGTATCTATACTTGCAGTAGTAGTTGGTGACACATTCGGTGAATTTGTAGCTAAAAACGGCAAAAATGTCTCCCGTATTGCGTTAGGTGAGGTTTCCGCTGCAAATATGTATGACGCTGCACAGAAAGAGAACAAGGTCATTGCCTGGATCATCAGAATTGTTGCAGTTATACTTATTATCGGTGGCCTGAAAGGTATCTTCAACTTCCTCAGTACCGTATTCGCGGTTGTTCCGTTTATACGAAGAGTTCTCGCTGCTGGCATCAACTTTGTCTGCACCGTAGTCGGTCTGATATGGAGCCTTCTTATATTTGTTATTGCCTGGATATCCTATCGTCCGGCACTCGGCATCACCTTCCTTGTCTTGATTGCCGCACTTATAGTGTTGCTTGTAATGCGTTCAAAGAAAAAGAAGAATGCTCCCGCTGATATGTCCGCTTAATAATCGCAGATATGAATAAACGAGTGTTTTTGATTTGCCTCCTGGCGGCAGTAATGGCAGCAGGTTGTTCTACAGGAGACAATACTCCTCAGGCTGTTGCCCGCATAACTGACAACCCCTATAAAGGCTTTAGGACGCGTAATGATTTCGGACTCAACGGTCCCGTAAAATCATTTACCGAGATCAGATACCATGATATGCAACCTTTCTCGCGCACATGGCACTTTGACCGTGACGGCAGAGTGATCTCAATTGTCGAGGAGGATGTACACCCTCAGACTCGTCTGGAAATAAGCATAGATAAAAAAGGGAATCCAATTGACACGACCTATTCCTTTACAGATTATCTTCAGTACGCTTTTGATATGCAGGCCAGCAGTTATCTTCCTGACGGAAAGCCTCTCGAAGAGGTCTATAGAATGGATGGTGAATTGGCTGAGATATATCAATACAACTACGACACAAAAGGCCGCTGTGTCAGGACCGACATAGTCGAGAGGAACGGTAAACTCAGAGGCTCATTCCTTTATTTCTACGATGATTATGGCAACCTGACAAACGAAAGGTATTGGAGCAGCAAATATGCAGTCGATGGTAACGACATCATTTCGGAAACCGTAAATGTGTATGATAGCAATGGCAATCTGATTGAATCCAGCAAGTATAATGTTGGAAAACTCGAGATGAGAGATGTCATGTATTATAATGACAAAGGAGATCTGTTACGTCATTATACCGAGTATGAGGGGGGATTTGCTACCGAGATTTTCTATACATTTGACAAAGATGGCCGGTGCAACGGCGACAGGTTCTACTCACTTGAAGAGGACCGACGTGTGATAATGACCAGAGATAGCACATTCATCGACGAGGTCGGATACAGACATGAAGAGCAATACTCCTGGACAGATGGTCTTCACACCAGTGAGGCCATTTTTGACAAAGAGGGAAAAATGGTGGAATACAATTATTATGGAGAGTTTGCACAAGAATCCCGTATTCCTGACAATACCATCACCTTCTATTATGATGAGGATGGCTACCTTAGCAAAGCCGACCTCAAGAGCCAATTTGATGTAGTCCCCTACTATTTTGGAGAGAAAGACAGTTTCGGAAACTGGACCCGTCGCTCCCTTCCCCCTGATGAGGTATTTGACACCTACGGTATCGGCATAGAAGAGTTTAGATACTTCCTCCGACGCTATGAAAGAAGTTATACCTATTATGAAGAGGAATAGGCCAATTAATTATAAATGAAAAATAGATATACTTATGGGGATGGGATCTTGCCAGATAGTATAATTAAACGAAATAAAAACACAAATATTAATTAACATATAAAACTTCATTCTATGATAACAACATTGATTGTGATAGGCATTCTTGCCATTTTATTGATCTGGGTGATTTCCGTACAAAGGAATCTTATCAGCAAAGAAGAGTTGTGCAAAAACGCTATGAGCCAGATAGGTGTCCAAATGTCAAGCCGCTGGGATGCACTTACAGCGCTTGCGGAACTCATCAAATCCTATGACGAACACGAATACAAAACTCTTAGGGATGTGATTGCACAACGTGCAACCATTACCGGCGCAAGCTCTGCAGCTGATACTGATATGCAGGAGACCATTCTTACAGATGCTATGAGACGCCTCGCTGTGGTAATTGAGAAGTACCCCGACATCAAAGCAAATCAGATGTACATTAAGACTATGGACAGCGTCAATATGTATGAAAATCAGGTACGAATGAGCCGCATGGTTTACAACGACAGCGTGACCAACTACAACAGGCTTATCCGCCAGATTCCCAGCAATATCGTAGCTTCATTGTTCGGTTTCAAATCCAGGGAGTATCTTGAAGAAAACGAGGCTAAAACCGAAATGCCCAGAATGAACCTATAATGGGACTAAGAAAACTGTTGCTCACATTTTTAGCTAGTATTGCCGTTTTCATTGCGACAGCGGCAAATACAACAATTCGTGATATAAACATCACTTATATCCTAACACCCGAAGGCCATGCAAGAGTTACTGAAGTGTGGGATGTCAGCGCAAAAAACATCACCGAGTGGTATTTGGTCAAACATAATATGGGCTCTGCTGTCTCAATTACAGACCTGGCAGTAAGCGATGAGAATGGTCTCAACTTTATAAATGAAGGGGAATGGGATATAGACCGCTCTATTAAACAAAAGGCTGGCAAATGCGGTATTGTCCACAAAGGAGTTAATGATTAAGAATTGTGCTGGGGTATAGGCTCCTATGGAGACCATATTTTCACAGTAAAGTACAATATCAACAACTTTGTGTTGTCAATGGAGGATTATGATGCGATACATTTTCAATTCATCTCTCC
>JAAZEZ010000074.1 GCA_012511975.1 Bacteroidales bacterium
CAGGTACCCTTCTCAAGGAGCAATATAGACAGCAACAACCTCCTGCGCATCAAATTGCTGCTACCCTACTCTTACGAACTCATCTACCCTACACTCTAATAATGCTAAACGAGATAATCACACCGGAGGAGCTGGATTGCCTGGAAATCATTTCATTTCCCGGAGAAATAAGTGTGATCTCTACTACCGGGAAAAAATATTCAGAGGCGGTAAAGCATCTGAGAGAACAAATCTTTATTGGCTTTGATACCGAAACCAAGCCAAATTTCCACGCCAATACCCCTCGCCATCCCACAGCATTGCTGCAACTCTCCAGCGAAACAAAAGCATATCTTTTCAGAGTACAGAAGATAGGCCTCCCGCAGGAGTTGGCAGATATCCTATCAGATCCGGAGATCACTAAAGTGGGAGCAGCCATAACTGATGACATCAGAGGACTGCAGCATTACAGAGAATTTGAGCCGCAAAGATTTATAGACCTGCAAGACTTCGTGGAACAATATGGCATACTGGAGAAAAGCGTACGCAAGTTGGCGGGCATTATCCTCGGCAAAAGAATTTCCAAGGCACAGCAACTCTCCAACTGGGAGGCGAAAACACTAACCCCTGCGCAAAAACTCTACGCAGCTACTGACGCCTGGATCTGCGTCAAGATGTATAAAAAGCTCCTCGCCTCTCCTAAGGCTCCAATCAAAGAGAACGAAGTATGACACGCATACACCTCAAGAAAGGCAGGGAGGAATCCCTCCTACGCCGCCATCCCTGGCTCTTTTCCGGTGCCATATCGCGCATCGAAGGAGAACCGTATGAAGGTGATATCGTATCTATAATCAGTCAAAGCGGTGAGTGTCTGGGCTACGGACACTTCCAGATAGGCTCCATAGCAGTGCGGATCTTGAGTTTTGATGATGCTGCGCTCTCTGCTGATTTCTGGAAAGACAGGATCGGCGCTGCCTACAGGCATAGACTCTCTCTGTCTCTTAAAAACACCAACTGCTATCGTCTGGTACACGGGGAGGGAGATATGCTCCCAGGTCTCATAGTGGACTGGTACAATGGCGTAGCAGTAGTGCAGGCGCATTCGGTTGGGATGTTTCTTTCTTTGGAAAAGATTGTCGATGCACTTATAGAGGTTTATGGAGAAAAGCTCAAGGCGATTTATGATAAGAGTTCAGGCACAGCCCCTTTCAAGGCGGGACTCGATCTTAACGACGGTTATCTTTATCGTAACGAAGATTTTACCGATGAGTGTGAGGGAACTGTGATGGAGAATGGGCATAAGTTCATCGTCAACTGGGATGAGGGTCAGAAGACCGGTTTTTTCCTCGACCAGAGGGAGAACAGGGCACTCGTAGAGCAGTATGCTAAAGGAAGAAATGTGCTCAATCTCTTCAGTTATACAGGAGGCTTTTCAATCTATGCGCTCGCCGGAGGAGCCGTAGGAGTGGATTCGGTGGACAGTTCCTCCAAAGCAGTTGCGATGATGGAGAAAAATGTTGCCCTCAACGCCTTTTCCAACCATCATTCTTTCTGTGAGGATGCCATTGATTTCGTCAAAAATTCGCCGAAGGACAAATATAATCTGATAATTGTGGATCCTCCGGCTTTCGCCAAACACCGCGGAGCAATAAGAAATGCACTCAGAGGCTATCAGAAACTCAATGCTGCGGCTATTTCCAAGGTAGCACCCGGAGGTATCATCTTTACCTTCAGTTGCTCACAGGTGGTGGACAGCAACTCTTTCGCCCTTGCTGTTTTTTCAGCTGCGGCAGAAGCGGGACGCAATGTAAAGATCCTCGACCGGCTCAATCAACCGGCCGACCATCCCGTCAATATTTTCCATCCGGAAGGCGAGTACCTCAAAGGGCTGGTACTCTACGTTGAATAATACTCTACCCTATCTGAATAGCGTTGTCTACAACAGTGCGTCGGCAAGCTGCTCGAGAGCAGGATAGTCGGTACGTTTCATACGGCTCATAATAGTAACAGTCGGTTCTACTATTGTCAGATTGGACATCTGACTGAGCATTTCATTCATAACTCTTGCCGCAGAAGGAGCCCATGAGCCATTTTCTATAATTCCCACAGTACGTCCCGTATAACATTTAATCTGAAGCAGATGAAGGAAATTATGCATAGGCGTAAAAACACCATTGTCGTAAGAAGAGGCCGCAAGGACCAGTTTGTCATAGCGGAATGCATCAGAAACATTGCGGGAAATATCGGTACGACATAAGTCCCTGATGAAGACATTCTCCGCCCCTTTGGACTTAAGCAACTCTTTCAGCTTTTCCGCGGCCTGCATTGTACCGCCGTAAATTGAGGCCACTGCTATCATAATACCCTTTGATTCAGGAGTATAACCGCTCCAGGTATCATAGAGTTTGATATATTTTCCAAGATCCTTATTGATAATAGGACCGTGGAGCGGACGAATACTCTTTATAGGAAGAGTGGCAGCTTTTTTAAGGAGATTCTGAACAGGTCCGCCATATTTTCCCACGATATTGATATAATAGCGCCGTGCCTCTTCAGACCAATCGGGGTCTTCACTGCTATAGAAGCCACATTCTGAAAGTGCACCGAATTTACCGAAACCATCTGCACTGTAAAGTGCACCATCATATTCATCAAATGAAACCATAACTTCGGGCCAATGCACCATAGGCGCCGCATAAAAATGGAGTTTGTGTTTTCCCAAATCCAGAACATCCCCCTCCTTCATCGTAATACAGCGGCCGGCAATATCCGGCGTATCAAAAAACTGCTGAAGCATCTTGACAGACCTTACCCCTGTCACAATCTGAATATCGGGATATGTTTCCAGTACCCTCGCAATCATGGAAGAATGGTCGGGTTCGAGGTGATGAACGACCAAATAATCAGGCCTTCTCTCTCCAAGGGCCTTTCTCAGATTTGCCTCCCACTCCTCTCCTTTTCTGACATCGGCAGTATCCATTATGGCTATTTTCTTATCCAGAATAAGATATGAGTTATAGGAAACGCCTTGCGGCACTCTGTATTGGCTTTCAAAAAGGTCAATATCAAGGTGGTCAGTGCCTATATAGATAACATCATCAGTGATTTTCTTCATAATTGTATTCCTAAATAAAAGTAAAAATTTCGCATTTGCGCTACAAAGATAATAAATCCCTCCGATTTAACGGGATTCCCGTTATACAGCGTAGTAAAAGCGCATTCGCAAGATCAGAATTAAAGTGCTTTGTCTGCTTTTGTTAATAAAATAGCAAACGATACCATTTAGATCGATTTTTTCTCGTTATTCTACCATAATTATCTAAATTTGCCGAGTATATAGTAGTGGCAGTCCCTGTATTAAGTGTGCATTTGCCAACGCTTATTGTATTGAAAAACAGCTTGAACACTACCTAAAAACAGATCTAAATTCATGAATTTTATAAAGTTTACATTTAAGTCATGAAAAAAATAATTTACTCTCTCATTGCAATAATCGCATCTATGGGTTTAGCAAACGCCCAGGATGTCGTAATCATGAATAATGGTGATGAAATTAGGGCAAAAGTGCTTGAAATAACCTCAGATGAAGTTAAATACAGGTTGTACGAAGAACCCGATGGTGTTATCTATTCTGTATGGAAATCCGACATTCTTATGATTCATTATGAGTCAGGCAGAAGTGAGGTATTCACCCACAAAGTGATGCCAAGACCCTATTATTCAGGCAGAGAGCCTCTTTATGATATTAGGCCGGGCATGAAGTATCGGGAGCTGAAACATCTGTATAACCATAAGGATTACATTTCGGTATCGGGTGATCTTGATCCGGCTTGGAGCGGCGTAGCATCTTTTTTCATCCCGGGTCTTGGAGAGTGTATAAATGAAGAATGGGGACGAGGACTGGGTAAATTCTTTGGTAGTGCTGCGCTTGTAAGTGCTGCTGCCGTATTCACACAAGTGGGTTTTTATGGCGAGGAAGGAGGACCACTTATAATCGCAGCCGCTTGCTATGCAGGTGCTTTAGGACTCAATATTTGGAGTATTGTAGATGCCATAAGGATAGCTAAAGTGAAGAATATGTATGAACAGGACCTGAGACAAGTTTACTCATTTAACCTTGATCTATATCCCTCAGTCAACTGCATACAAATGGGCAATACAATGCAGCCCACAGTTGGATTTACCCTTGCGTTGCAGTTTTAAAACCTCAACTGCAAAACCTACAAGCTATGAAAGAAATATTACTTTACAATAGCTATGATTGCATTGTTGCAAACAGGATTGTCAACATCCTGGATGTCAACAATATTGCCTATCGTCAGCACGATGAG
>JAAZEZ010000075.1 GCA_012511975.1 Bacteroidales bacterium
AATAAAACGAAAAATAATCATGGTCCTGACACCAAAAATACCTTGATTGAGTTTGAGGATATCTATTCAAACCAGCAACAAAGTGAAGAAGAATTAGGACCCTGGTGGATTTTTTATAAAGTCAAGATAAATAACGGCACAGATTCCACAATCAGTTTATATCCTAAAAAAGAGCTTGTATCGGTAAAAGATATTGAGACAATCAGAAATAGAAAAGAGTTTATCAGCACATCAGATATAGGTGTGGGGGACGCATTCCTTTTATTTAAAAATGACACGATTCCTCTATATTGTAGGTACAGTCCAATAACATTGTCTCGGGATTCATGTCACCACTATCTTTTTTATACTAATCCGGTTGAGACGAAACAATTATATGATTCTTATGTTCAAGAATATGAAGAATTTCAATCTTTCTTATCAGATATTGTAAAGTCCTCCGTTTTCGTTGTGATTTTTAATAAAAAAGATACTTGTTGTTTTCCTCCCGACATTGAATTGAATTTTTATGGTGATCCCAAAGAGCAGTCGGAATGGAATTTCCTACCAAACAACCGCTTTTGATGCTGTGCTTTCGTTCCAACATCTGTCCACCACTGTCACAACATATTTGAATTTACGATCTCGTTTTCCTTCCGGTTTGAAGCTCTGATCTTTTGTGATTTTAACAATGTATTGGCTGTCATCCAAATTTATCTCTTCATTTTCCGGGAATCTGTAAACCACATAAAAGTGGGGTTCCTGCATTACGTCATCAGTGGGTGTTATCTCCCATACGATAGCACCTCTTCTTATCTTTATGGACTCTACGGGGTCGGGATTGATGGCATCAATATCGGTGTATGCGGGTATAAGAGCAAAGTGGCGCTGATATACATTTTGTAGAGAGTCTGTAATGGAGAATGGGAGCGAGGGTGCTTGTTCTGCACTACGGGAGGCCTCCCGGCGCTGCCCTTCAGCTTTGATCACCGGTGCGGGGACCAATGTCCAGCCCGGCCACCATACATTGCCATCAACATTGGGCAGAGTTCGCACGAGTTCCATTTTTCTCGGCATCTGAGTGATTTGCGGATTGTCGAGGTCGGGTTCGTTGAATGTTGAGATATTTTGTCCGATATACAGGTGTCCTTTGAAATTGCTATCGTTCCACCAATTTATAAGCACCTCGTAATCGGCAGCAGGATGACCGATTTTCCAATAAATTTGGGGTACTATATAATCTATGATTCCCTTTTCTGCCCAGCCGGGCACATCTGCGAAGAGTTGGTCATAATTAGAGAGGCCGTTGGTCTTACTGCCGCTCCCATCGGGGGTGTCCTTTAGATTTCTATGGATTCCGAAAGGTGAAATACCAAACCTTATCCATGGCTTGATGGCTTTGATGGCTGTATTGATTTCCCGCATCAGAGTCTCCACGTTATTTCTTCTCCAATCATTTTTTTGCCAATACTCAAACCCCTGGGCCTTGCCATATTTTACGAAAGATGCGTCATCGTGGAATTCTTCGTAGGGTACGGGATAGGGATAGAAATAGTCGTCAAAATGGATTGCATCCACATCGTATCTATTAACGATATCCACGATGACCTTCACGGTGTGGGTTACCGATTCAGGCTCACCAGGATCAAAATAGAGCTGTTTGCCATATCTCTTGAAAATCTCCGGTTTCTTGAAATAGAGATGGTCTGGGTGGAGTACCTCTGTGTCATTTGAAGTGACGCGATATGGATTGAGCCAAGCATGGAATTCCATCCCCCGTGCATGAGTCTCTTTGATCAGAAATGTCATGGGATCCCAGTAAGGATCGGGTGCTTTGCCCTGCTCACCGGTCAGAAAACGGGTCCATGGTTCTATATCCGACTCATAGAAAGCATCTGCCTGTGGTCTTACCTGGAAAAGAATGGCATTGCAGCCCAATTCCTGGAGTTTATCCAGTGAATTGGTAAACCACTCTTGGATCTCCTCCATGGTCATTGTCCGCATCTGCTGATTACCGACAATATGTAGCCATGCTCCTCGGAACTCACGTTTGGGCAATTCTTGTGAAAAAGAAACGCTGATGGCAACCATCAGCATAATAAATGTGGAAATTAGTCTTTTCATTGCGGTATTTGCTGTTAATCGATGAATTATCCGCAAATATAATGAAAAAAAGAGTTATTTCAGTGTAAAAATATAGGTGATGGTGCCTTCCTGGGAGATGGTGCTGCTGGTGTTGAATTTAGCCTTGAGGGCAGCCTCTTTGGCAGCCTCCCAGAGGACTCTGTTTGTGACTGTGGTACCCGTAGCACCGGGGACAGCGGAGGTGACATTGCCATTTTTATCCACCATTATCCTAACTACTACGCGACCGGAGGCTTGCACGGAATATTCGGGGAGCGGTAGCGAACCCATTACGGATCTCCCACTTAAGCGTGCGGACGGAGTACCGTCTGTTGAGCCCACCCGGGTGTTGCCCTGGGCATGGCCTGCCGTAAGATTATCCGAGGGAGTATCTGCGGTCTGAGGGGCAAGAGTATCTTTCTTGTCATTGCTGGCTGTGGGGAAGAGAGCCCTGCGGTTGATCTCCTTGCGGGGCGGTTCGGGTACCTCCACATCTCCCACATCTCCCACAGTGGCCTCAAGGGCTTCATTGCTCTTTGTTCCCTCCACAGGACCTTCGGAGCGCTGTACCAGCGTTACCTCTTCGTCAGGACGGGGAACAATAGCCCTTGGTTCAATGCCGGCTGCCACTTCAATCGGCTTGGGCTGCTCATCGGAGATAAACTCCATCAGGATTGCCTGTTCTTCAGGCGGAGGGTAGTTGTATTTGAGTCCGGAGCCGATGCCAATAAAGAGCAGTGCGACATGGAATATCACCGTCAGCCCTATGCCAAACATATTGGATTTGCCGTCTTTGGCTCCGTGTTTCATTTCAAGAGAGTATTATTCAGGCGAGGTCGCCATTATAACTTTATAATTGTTGCGCTTTGCGATGTTCATCAGCGCAACGACCTCCTTTATGGGGACCGTCTCATCTGCGTAGATAGAGAAGGTAGGGTCCTCTTCTCCCTGAAGGAGATTGACAACGTTTCCCTCAATCTGGTCAAAGCGAATGGGTATCTGATTACCATTGATGTGGTAGGATACCATATTCTGCTCAGGATAGTGTTTTATGGAGACGCTTACTGTTGCTTTGGCTGTTATCTGTCCGGTGCTCTTGGGCAGCAAAAGCCTGAGCGCGTTGGGATTGACCAGCGTGGAGGTTATCAGAAAGAATAAGAGCAGCAGAAACACAATGTCCGTCATCGAGGACATCGAAAATGATGCTTCCGGCTTGGTTTTACGTTTTAAAGCCATAACCTGACTAATAAAGGTTGGAGTCCTCCTGTTTGGACTGTAATGTGTCAAGAAGATCGATGGTGATATTTTCCATCTTGAACACCACATCGGATATCCTTGCGGTGAGGTAGTTATAGCCGAAATAGGCCATAATTCCAACAATCAGACCTCCTACTGTGGTCACCATCGCTGTATAAATACCATCCGAGAGTAGGGAGATATCTATATTGTTCCCTGCCTGTGACATATTGAAAAATGCCTGGATCATACCCATAACAGTACCTAGAAATCCGATCATAGGTGCACCTCCGGCGATTGTGGCCAGAAAGGGAAGGCTCTTCTCTAATTTGGCAACTTCAAAGTTGCCGACATTTTCCACCGCGGCCTGTATATCTGTAAGAGGTTTATCAATTCTTTCGATCCCTTTCTCCACCAGCCTTGCTATCGGGGAAGAGGTTTTTTTGCAAAGACCCAGAGCAGATTTGATTTTACCGTCCAGGATGTAATCGTTGATGTCTTTCATAAAGGTCTTGCTGATTTTTCCGGCTCTTCTGATAGCCCACCATCTTTCACCAAAAATATATAGGCCTATGACAGAGAGTAGTGCGAGCACTATCATCAGCCATCCACCTTTAATTGCCATATCAATCAGGGACATGGTCTCCTGCACCGGGGCAACTGTGCCCTCGATTACTTCAGTGCTTGTTTGTAGAAATGTAAAAAGCATAAATTTATCTGTTTTTATTTTTTATTGTTTTCAAAAAGCGGATAGGGATATCTGACTTCAGTCAGGAAAAGTGCATGGCCCGGAACTGATTGTCCTGCCTTACAGCGCTCCTTTTCTTCTATCAGTTGTGTAATCCATTCAGGTTCTCTCTTTCCTCTGCCGACATCCAAAAGTGTGCCAACCATTGCCCTGACCATATTTCTCAAAAAACGGTCCGCAGTGACTTCAAAGCATAGATGTGTCTTATCAATCCGTTCCCATAGAGCCGATGTGACAGTGCAAATGGATGTATTGTTGTCACTGCCGACTTTTTCAAAACTGGAAAAATCCTTTGTTCCGAGCAGATGCTGTGCGGCAATGTTCATCCTTTCCACATCAAGGCGATGTTTGTAGTGATATGAAAAAATGGCAAAAGGGTCCTTTTCGGTATGGATATAGTATCTGTATGTGCGGCTTATGGCATCGAAACGGGCGTGTGCATCATCAGCAACCTGACAAATGTTGTGAGCAATGATGTCAGAAGGCAGAATGGCATTCATTTTGCCTAATATATACTCAGGCTTCTTAGTGCATTCCGGTGAAATGTCAAAATGGGCAATGAATCCTTTGGCATTAACTCCGGCATCCGTTCTTCCGGCACCTATTACGGAAATTGTTTCTCCAGTTGCGAGAGTCAGTGCCCTTTCAAGAACGGCCTGCACGGAAATAGCATTCTTCTGGATCTGCCATCCGCTGTAAGCGCCGCCGTTAAAAGAGATAGAAACAAAGAGCCGCATTGGAAAAAATATATTAATTTTGTAAGTTATAAATCACAAAAGTACAAAAATATTCAATTTATCTATATGAACAGCGTAAACATCAAAGAACTCAACGACCGCATAGAACGCGAAAGTGCCTTCGTCGATATTGTTACAATGGAGATGAACAAGGTCATTGTGGGTCAGAAACATCTGATAGAGAACCTACTGATCGGACTTCTGGCCGATGGCCATATCCTTCTCGAAGGCGTGCCTGGTCTTGCCAAGACTTTGGCCATCAATACTCTTGCATCCATTGTGGATGCAAAATTCAGCAGAATACAGTTTACCCCGGACCTTTTACCGTCAGACGTTATCGGTACACTCATTTATAGCCAAAAGAGCGAACAGTTCCAGATCAAAAATGGCCCCATCTTTGCCAACTTCGTACTTGCAGACGAGATCAACCGTTCACCTGCAAAAGTGCAGTCGGCTTTGCTCGAGGCGATGCAGGAGCGTCAGGTGACCATAGGTGATGACAGTTTCCCTCTACCGCAACCTTTCCTCGTAATGGCAACGCAGAACCCCATTGAGCAGGAGGGTACCTATCCTCTACCGGAGGCTCAGGTAGACCGATTTATGCTTAAAGTGGTTGTGAGTTATCCCAAAAAGGAGGAGGAGAAGCTCATTATTCGCATGAACAATTCAGGTACTTTCCCGAAACCCTCCACAGTGCTCAAACCCGAGGATATTGTTCGTGCCCGCGAAGTGGTCAGGGATGTATATATGGACGAAAAAATAGAAAAATATATAGTTGACATAGTGTTCGCCACCCGTTATCCTGAAGAATATAATCTGCCTAAACTCAAGGATATGATTGCATTCGGCGGCTCTCCCCGTGCAAGCATATCGTTATCGTTGGCAGCTA
>JAAZEZ010000076.1 GCA_012511975.1 Bacteroidales bacterium
AATTATACTATATTTTATTTACTCAACTCTTAAATTATCACATTATGAGCAAAGATTCATTACCACGTAAAGGTAGCGTGTGGTCGGAGGGAACGGTTTTGAATCCCTTTACAGACTATGGTTTCAAGTATCTTTTCTGAACCGAGAAAAACAAAGACTTAAATATCGGTTTTATTAACATAATTCTCAAAGAGGAGCTTGATAGTCCGATAGACGAAATTGAGTTTTTAGACAAGGAACTTGTTCCTTCCGTGGAAGATGCAAAACGGTCGGTTGTAGACGTTCTATGCAGGAGCAGGGATGGAGTACGTTACCTGATAGAAATGCAGAATCAATACTACAGGCACATGTTTGATAGACTGATCTATTACAATTGCGATCTTATAAGCGATACTGTCAGCCGCGGAGACAAGAAAAGGTATGGCGATATCAAGAAGGTTTTCACCATCTGTCTGAGCAATTTCCAGATTGAGAGAAATGGTCAAATCAAAAACCAGTACAAGATGTGCAACACGAAAACAGGAAAAGTAATAAGCAATATAATACACATTATAACTCTGCAGCTTCCCTGCGTCAATATTAAAAACATAGCAAAAGGTGGGAAAGATTATGAAAGTTTATTAGCTTTGCTAAAACTAATGACTGACAGGAAAATGGGAATCACTTATAACGAATTCAAAAAAGCAGTTGATGAGATTGATGTATCTGATAAAATCAAGAGATACTTCATGGACCTTATCTGCAAGGCAGCGTTGACAAGACTTACCGAAAAGGAGCGTCAAGAATATCGCGATCATTATTTTGCGGTCACTATTGATGATGTTATCGAATCCGCGCGTGAAGAAGGCTTAGAAGAAGGAATGAAGGAAGGAATGGAGAAAGGAATAGAGAAAGGAATGGAGAAAGGAATACGTCAAGTTGCAAAGTCATTGTTGTCTCAAGGCATCTCATTGGAGTCAATCTCAAAAGCCACCGGCTTATCACAAGAGGAAATCAGCAAGTTATCGTAACAGCATCTGCTGTCAGAGCGATAATTTCCGCAAATAATCTAAAGTATAGAACTCTAATGCCATAATACTGCGCCGTTTAGCAGTATAATTCGTAATCAGTATTACAATAAAACAACGAAGGTGGCCTTACGGCCACCCTCGTGAATTTTTCATGCTTTAACGCGTTCTATCAGAGTCACCTGCTAATTGAATGCTAACACAAAGTTCGGATCTAACAGTTGTTCGGCAGTTGCGGATGCGGATCCTTGATTCATATTATTCCTGTATGCTCTGAAATACAATGTAGTGCTCGGTGTCATTGCTAAAGCATGTGTGTTCGATGTGATTCTGATTTCCGTAGCAATAGTCTGCATCGAATTTAGATCAAAGTCACCTATAAGAGTCTGATAGCCACTATCGATATAAACTCTAAACATATTAGGGGAAAACCACCAGTCCATGCTGATATTGACATTTGTAAACTTATTCGCTAAAACACTAACTGACACAGGATTAAATTGCTGTAAAGGCAAAGGAACATTGTGACTAATAACAACTGAACGTTGACCGCCAAAAGTTGTAGAAACCAGATTAAGAGTAATGTTATATGTTGTCGTAGGGATGTCAATCACAGTCTCACCGGCATAACTCTCACCAGGTGCACCAACCAATCCCTCAGTAAGATTAATTCTTAAGGGCTCATTAAGTTTATTGACAGTGAATGTGAGCGTAACAGCTCTGCCCGCGCCGTAGATATCTCCATTTGCCAACAGCGCATTGGTAATAGTTAGCGGTACCCTGATGAAAAAGTCGGTTCCGTCATTGAAATATTTATTGGTGACGTAAACATTAATTTTTTCATTAGTGGTAGAGGTTACTCCTTCATTGGTCTTCATCCAACAGGTTAACCTCTTATACCCTGCAGTCGGGGAAGCGTCCAAACTCAAGTATTGAGCCCAGGTCAAACTCCTCTGAAATGCAAATGAACCTCTGCCATTTGCATCTGTGGTCACTACCAAAGGCATGATTTGACCTACCGCAGGACCGTCAACTCTTGGATAGAGACTTTTGGTGTCAGTATCCAACAAAAAATGAAGCGGGAAGGCAGTAGAGTCCAAATCATTCGGAATATCGACATGAACTGCACCATTGGCGTGATCTTGTGTCTTATCCAGGACTTTTGGATCACAGGTGACATGCATTGTCCTTTTCTGACGAAGAACATATCTTATTTCACGGCTCAAACCTGTTCCGGGGGCAATTACCGTAACGGGTTGTCTTTTTGCAAGTGAACCGATAGTGCCGGTAATATCCAATGTTACTTCATTCCATCCGGCCCATTTACCCGAAGTAATTAGAGTATTGTCGATAACGCTGCTGCTACTGAAGATAGTGCCATTTTCAACCCCTATCTGCACACCAGTGTTGTTAGGAGTACCCTGAGCATAATTAGGGTAGTACTTGAATCTGAATTTGACATCATTGGTAGTGTTGAGTATAGTGTCGGTATAACTCACGAAGAGTCGTGCCGTACCATCCGAGATATTAGTCAAATTTTTGAGCTTGACATCTGCAGAAAGGTTGTCGTATGCATTGCCGGCTGCAGCCTCTGCCGCAGTTGCATGACCTCTTGCGCTAACATATGTAACCTCAATCTCATAATTGAAATTGCGGAGTATATGGTAAAATTTATTGACTCCATCCTCTGTATATACCAAATCTATCTTGTAGTAGGTATCTTGAGTGTCTGTACCGAACCTACCCCTGATTATGGCAAAGGTATTGGTATTATCGCCCGGCTGTGTTCGCTCATATAGATAGAACGGTTGGCCGGCAGCAACAAATGAAGCTGAAGAGAGTGTAGCAGGCGTATTGGTCAAAGTCGCTCCCGGGGGAATATTACCCTTATAGCCCTCCGAGAGAAGCTGGAAATAAGTTTTACACTCCTTCTCTCCCCCTCCCGGCTTCATATACTCTACAAAATTGAGAACAGCAGCATTATATGGAGCAACAGTTCCTTTGTTGAGAGTATTAACCACAGTCAAACCGGTAATCGTAAAGTTATTCACGGTACTCGCCTTCTTGGCTGTCACCTTGGAGTAGTTACGGATCATCGGAATCCTGGTGAGTTGTGCTGCAGTCGCAGGACTCAAAGTGCCGGTATTTTCATCAATACGGATACCGTCGTTAAGGGAAACCTTCTGCCAATAAGCATCCTGAGTGCCCTGGACGGCAAGTGCGTTAAAGAGGTCGTAGCCGGTACCCGGGTAATTATCCGGTGTCGCATTAGCCAGTATATGGAGATTACGTTTGCTGGAAGAGGTTGTAAGAGTACACCTGAAGTTGACCTGATCATCCGGAGATTTGTTGATAAAAGTGCCGGTAGTGCGCTCCACATACATACCGTCACCGTCGAACACTACTATGTGTAATGGTAAATATATAGCAGTCAGCGGGTCGTCACCAAATGCTCTGGTCAGAGGTGACATTTCCGGGATCTCAAGCCCGAGGGTTACAACTACCTTCTTACCGTCGTTCAGAGAATTATCGATATCATCGAGTTCAAACCTCTGGCAGGAAAAAAGCGCCAGAACCATCATTATGCCGTAAAATATCTTCTTCATATCAATATCCTCCAGTTATCTTACAGGTCCCCATTGTCGAGCAATACCATCGGGGTTATCTCCTATCATTGGTATTCCATAATCGATAGTACCGTCACTATTATAGTCACCCTTAGCATCACCCCAATACCAAACATCATAGACACAACGGACAGATTGATAAATCCCTGACTCAAATTGTTTGGAGGCTGAGTTATAACACCTTCCACTTGATGCCCAATACTTTCCATCGAACAAAGCAGGAAAAACTCCCGCTTCGGAACGATTGACTATAAACAAAATCTCCGCTTCGGTCGGCACACGCCATCTACCAGCCGGATATCCGTTCTCCTGATAGGCAGCACAGCGTTTTTCGGCCTGGGTAAAAGACAAAACATTAAAAATTGTCTTTCCGTAGGAGGAGGCAATCTTGAATGCGGGGGCAATCATATCGGAAGCATCTTGACGGCTCTTGCGATATTGGTTAAGTTTAAAAGTCGTACCATAGTTTTGTAGTCCAGGTACAGGACCTGCTTGCGAGATAGGAACTCTCGGGTCTCCGATGGCATAGTTACGACCATCCCCGTTTATAAATCCTTCAGCAAGGGATCCTACATATACTGTATACTGGTTCTGGTTATTATTTTTAGTATTACCGGTACCGGTAACGGTGGGAAAATCTTGAACAGAACCTAAGTTTCCTGTAGTACCACTGTCATCAGATATTGCGCGATTACCACTTCCATATCTCGACCGATAGCCATATACTATTACTGATCCCCATTGATTATTGGTTGGACCGGTATTATAAACAGTAGATTTCTCGCCTGTAAGGTAAATAGGGGGGTATTGCTCTACCACTATGGTTTCGGAAAATCCATCCTCATTGGTCACGGTAAAATTGATTGTACTTATCGTAAAGACACCATCGGGAATAATTCTCTCAAATTTGATGATATTGTCCGGCTCTACCGATACGGTATATGTATCCAACTCCTGATGCGCAGTTCCTCCGGGTGGATAGACCATACGATTTTCTGATACGGAGTGAGTTGTAGCGGGATTACCTGTGCCGTTAAGTGTTATCTCCTGGAAATTGTTCTGCGCATAATTGAAGTATTTTACAGTATTGATTTTCACCGTCACGGGAGAGGAGCTGGAATATTTGAATAATCCGGTGTTTTGGTTTACTATCTTTTCATAATTGCGGTCAACTGTCAGATACTTATAATCGCGCATCTCCGCTTTTATTTCGGCTGTAGTCCAATCCGCCACAATAAAGCTGATAGGTATCTCTACAGGATCACTCTCCTCAAAATTACCGAGCATGCTCAAAGTGACATAAATCTGGTAATAGGAGTTGCGCGTCAAATCTAAACCGTTGGTAGGACTGGTAATAGGTATCTGATAATAAGTGTTATGCGAATGTTCGTAATTAGCAATCGGACACAACAAGGGAAGTACGAGAACAAGAGAGGTCTGATCCAAATCTCCCGAAGGGTTAAAGTCGAAGGGATAGGAGTAATAAGGGATTGTATTGAACCAGTACTGGAGTGGTTGTGAAGCATCAGCGGGCATTCGTTGTAAGGTTCTGGCCAACACCATGTTGTTACCCCTGATAGTAAAGTAGTCACTACTTGCGGGAGTAAAAGGGTGGAGAGTCTCATCAATGTGAGTTTTCCTTGATCCGTTGAAAAAGAAAAGTCTCATATACTGAGGTTGCGGGATCCATACGAGCGTATCAGATCCCTCAATGGTCGTCACCGTATCTATTTGGGTGATAAATAGACGAACCTTGCATCCTGAGCGGTCCATTTTGACGTGGCCGCTAATCGTTGTCCTGTCAGCGCTAAGAGTGACAACACTATATCCATCCATAACAAATGAAGATTCTGTCTGACTTGTATAAGGACCGGGTTTCAGAATCTCAAGATGCTTCAGGCTATTTATAGATGTACCGGCATAAGAGGGCGTAGAAGAAGCAGCATTTGCCATTATTTGATTGAGCATAGACCTGGCAGGATTTGTGGCGTTTGCAATTACGTATATTCGCGCAGTAGTTGCCGCAGGAACAGCAGGTGCAGTACCGAATATCTTTACAATCTCATCGGCAGAAATAGGAATATTGAGTGAAACAATGGAGTTGGAGCCAGCCGGCAATGCCATTTTCAGACAGTGCACGGCATTTGTATTATTGTCAGCACCATTCTGATAAAAGAATATATCCACTGTATCAATGAGATTTTCATTGAGATTGGTCTCTCCGGCAGCTCCGGTTTCGGGTCCTTTTGTATCTAAGCCGGTAGTCATGAGAGTAAGCCTGAATTCACCTTTAGGCATAGGCACAGGATCTTCAAACCAGTTACAAGAGGCGACCATAAGCACTGCAAGCACTATTGTTATATGCGATGTTATTCTTTTCATATCTCTTAACTATGAAGCCGGTTGAACTATAGTATATTCTTTGGCTGTACCAAAGCTACCATGAAGTTCCAGATAATTAATCTTAAAAGTTTGACTGGAGGGCGGAGGAAACTCAATCATAAGACGGAGAACATACTCGTTGTTCTCGTCTGCAGGCTGAGGAAAATTCTTCTTGATATACAAAGTTGCAGGAGTACCTACAGGACCCGAGGGGTCAACTATCACATTGCCGCCACTATCTACGAATGAGAATGCTCCGGAAACACCATGTTTTCTCAACAATGCAGCTTTCCATGTACTTCCAACAGGGGTCATAATGGTAAAGTTAAGTTCTGCAACAGTGTTGTCCTGCTTCATGATCACATAAACATTGCCGTTATTCATATCGGAATAATCAATAGTATTTATGGTCTCATCATCAAATGTAGGGAATCCTTGTTCAGGAAAAGAAACTACATCCGTGTACTGGAAAGTCGTCTGTTTAACAATCCACGGGTTAGCCTCAAGCTGAAGTGTCAGGTTTGCACCTCTCACGCCGGTGATTCGATAATCAATGATATAGTTGCGTAATATGTTGAAATAGGTCACGCTAGCAGGTAGTTGGCCATCATCATCATAATATGCGAACTGGATGGCATTTTCGTAAGTCTGTCCGTTGGCGAGTCGAACCGTAATAGATGCTTTTTTATCTGCAGAAGCATTTATATTGTCGTATGCAGGCACATAGATCTCAAAGATATCATCCGTAATCTTCCTGAAAGGGATTGAACCTGTAGAGACCTGTGTTGGAGCGCAGTACTTCTCAGTAGCAATCGTCACACCTCTCGGAGTGGTCTGTTTAATATCCGGAGCCTTGTATGCGACTGTAGGATATTTGTTGAGTGTAACACCTTCAATATCGCAAAGAGTTGCCATATCACCAACGAGTCGTACCCTGATCTTAGCATAGGCCCTCAGCACATTTATATCTCCAAGGTCTGTGAGCATCCTGTCCCTGAATTGGACATTCTCAAATGTGCGCACTCCGTACATCGGCATAGGTGTCGCTTGAGAGGGTGCGTAAGGTATTGTAGTAGGATTGTAGTTGAATATACCCCAACCCCCTGCCGCATTATTGGATATCAGATCATCAAGCGTGGTAGTACCGACTATCAGATCGGGGGTCTCGCCCCCTGCAGCCACATCTTCGCCAATAGGATAACGACCGTTGACTCCGCCATAGTTAAGCAAAGCCACCATAGTAAAATCCGTATATGCCTGGTTAAGTTTACCGCTTATATAATAAACCCTATTGACGGGCATGGGATCTCCTGTGGGATCGGGATTTGGAGAGGTACCTGTTCCACCAATCGGAATGATGTCTTCGGGATCAGGTCGGAAAGTCTGGAGATATTTTCCATTCTTGTCAAAGAAAAGGAACATAAAGTCTCCACTCTCTATTCCAATATAGTTTTCATAAGCCTGACCGGGTTCATTACCATAAACGGGAGCCTTGGTCTCCGGAAAGCTGAACATACCTGTCGAAATGGTGAAACCGATATCGACCGGCTCGGTTAGAGGGTCGCACCCGCTGCAATCATCGTAAATGAGGTTGCAGGAAACCATAAGCGACACTATCAACACCGCTATCAGCAGACGGACTAGGACCGATATGTTTTGTTTCAATCTCATGCAATCAGTTTCAAATTTCTAAAGTGTAGTATTAGACAAAACCACTCTCCACGAGCCTATATATATATATGTATTCATCCATGTATAATCGGCTTCGGGATCATCAGGATCATCGGGATCATCAGGGTTTGTGCCACCCCCCGGAGGATCAGTACCCGGATCATCAGGGTCTGTCTTTTTATCCTGAAGAAAGAACAGGAAGTAAAAGTCATCCTGGCGGTCGAGGTATTCCTGATCAGTCATTGCCTGTTTATAATAGCTCTTGACAAGCATAAGAAAATCCACCACAGGGATGGAGAGCACAGGCTGCCCGTTTAGTCTTTTAATGGTCAGTCTTGCGTTGCTTGAGGCCATAAGTCTTGAAACAGCCAGGTCAGCCACTGCCGTAGCAGCTGCGGTTGGAACACTATCCGCCTTGCTTAGCACCTCTTCACCGGTTGCAGTGTAGTAAGCCTCATAGTTAACTATGTTGCCCGGAACAATCTCATTGTTCCAGTTAAGAACTCCGTTGTCATCAGTAATATGGTAGGTAAAAAGATCGGGATCGACCTTCTTGCCGGATATGTGCTGAAGTACTATGCGTATTGAATTTGTATTTTTTATCAGAGGTATGGTAAAAGTGTGAACACCTTCATCATCGGGAAATTCTACCGAATTGAGCGCACCATGAAAGAGCGGCTTAATCTGTTGATCAACAGTTATCTGACCTCCTGATTTCTTTCCTTTTATTGTACAAGCCATATCAGACTTGTTTGTAAGACCTGCCTGCATAACGGGAAGTGCGAAGGATGATCCATCCTCCAGACCGCACCAGGCGACAAGGTCATAAGTACCGGGCTCCATATCGACCTCCATTACATAGTCTCCGGTACCAAGATGAGCCCCTTGATCAGTCTTCTGATAGACAAGTCTACCGTTGCCGTCAAAGGCATAGAGTGACACCGATTTGACCTCATTGGCAAAGGCGTCAGCATACTTTATATTGTAGTCGTACTTGAACTCTATTCTATATTTTGGATCGCAGTCGCCCTCATATTCGTATATTGCGTTACAGGAGGTCATCGCAAGAAATACAAGCAGCAAATATGTCAATCGTTTCATCATCACTCCGATTTGTTGTTAATTTTCTATGGTCGGGGCTTTCGCTTTTAAAAAAATCCTCCGGAGCGGGGCCCCACCCGCCCCGAAAGATCAGTATAAAAAACGCTTCAGTCTTATACAGGCCTAAGCAGTTTTTTCTTAGAAAAAATTACAATTCTACATTCTGTGTAACAGTCTGCCAAGCAAGGATATTAAGTTTAGCAGCGAGATAGTAAGTAGAAGGATCATAATTAGGAACGATCGGCTCGGTCTCGTCAAATACGCCGATACCAATATTCAAAATATCCGTTACTGTCACCTTATAGAAGTGGTTGCGTACTACACCGAAATCACCAACCAAGAAAGGATCACTCGGATCCGTTTTGTTATAGGTAGGAGTCAAGAAGTGCTCTACAGGAATAGAGTAGCACATTTTACCATCTGTAAATACCTCTGTTGTAAATCTGTCACCTGCGAGGTAGGCTACTGCTGCAGTAGTTGATAAACCGGCTGCAGTTGTAGTAAGAAGAGGCTTGATATCTCCGTCATAGAGGTTTGTAAAAGTAGTTGCATTAGCAGGATTGGGCACCTGGAAATCGGCTGCTGTATAGGCAGTACCATCAGTCTTTTGGTAAGACATATTCATATTCTGAGCAAGTATATCTGCATACTGAGCCCAAGTGTATAATACACCGTTGAAACGATAAAGAGTCACATAGTTAGTTTCACTTTTAAGTTTCATTTGTGCTGCCACCAAAATATTGGTAGCGGCATTCATGTAACTTTTACCTGTAAGAAGAGCACCGGCAATAGTGTTTTCATGACAGTAGTCTGCTGCAGCCCAAGCCGTTGCTGCAATCTGATTGTAGGGTTTGTAAGTCAATGAAGCTGTTGCCGGAGTGATTAGATCACCTGTTCCGCTATCTCTGAGATCTGCATAATTGGTAGGATAAGTGCCATCGGTATAGTTGGGGTCCTGTGCCCAGAATGAACGGTAATTCGAAGCTGAGTTCCATGTCCATGTAAAAGTAGGAGCAGTCCACCCTGCATCAATTTTCTTGATATAGTAACTATTCTTGTTGAGATTGCTGAATCCCCAGCCGTTGATCTTGATATCGACTTCTTTCTCACCACCTTGGAATGCTGCCTTTACAGGAGTTGTGGAAGTGAAAAGGCCGGGCATGGTGGCAGTAGTAGTTTCATCTTTCATTGTCAATGTAGCCTTAACAGCAAGACGCTAAACGTATGCCTCTACAGGATTTGCAATTGATTCGGCCTCTGTCTTCTTGAGATTACCCTCAATACCACTGGTTGTAAAGACAACCTTATTTGTTGCATTGAGGTAGGTAGAGCTTGTCATAATAAAGCTCTCGGCAGAGTTATTATAGATATTGGTAAGCTCTGCCTGTGCCTGTGTCAGACTCTTACCGGGGAATCTTGTTGCGTCAGCCACAGGAAGATTGAGCACCACAAGCATCTGATAGGGCAGTACGGTGACATTCCTTAGTACAATAGTAGCTTCTGTATAGCGCTCGACGTTACTGCCATTCGGATTTGTAGTTGTACCGAGATCACTTAGTGTCTCGCCTTCCACTACAAAGTTGCCCATAATATCATAGAAATAAAAGTGAGCATTGTTGATCTTACCCTCTGCTGCTGTACCGTTTGCAAATCCGCCTGCAGTACCCTTTGTGAAAACATCAGTTGGAGATACCAGTCAGACAGTCATGTAAGATGCATCGCTGTCCAATTCAGGAACGATTTGACGCTCATTGCAACTTACAAAGATCAATGTTGCAAGGAGAGTAAATAAAAAAGTTTTTATTTTCATAACTATTAGATTTAATTGTTTTTAATTGATTGTTTTGAGTATTGATATATTTCTAGTGTTCAGTTTAATTAGGGAAGCCTGAAGACATTCTTGCCCACATTTTCAATCTCTGCGGCCACCTTTGCTGCTTTAGCAAGACCGGCATCGGAAGCTTTGCGCAGATGTGCAAGGGCAGCAGCATAATCTTTGTTGAGCGCAGCGAGTACTCCTCTGGCATAATCAGCCTCGGCACTCTTGCCTGCCTTTGCCAGATAAGAAGCGGCATCCTTAAGATCACCCATGCTCATAGATGCGTTGGCCGCATTGAGGTTGGCTATCTCATCTTCCGGGAACATCCTTGCCGCCGTCTCGAAGATATAGTCAAATTCATCTCCTCCGGATTGCATCCGGCTTGCGGCCAGATAGAACTCCTGAAGTGAAAGCTTCTGGGGAGCAGTGCGAACAAGGGATATTATCTCCTCTACATCGGTATAGGTACGAATCTCATATTCTACTTTGTAGTTTGTACGGCGCAAGGCGGGGAAAACGGTCTCCTTGAAGGTATTGAAGTCCCCGGGATAGGATTGCCTGATCTTGCGCTCGCGAAGGTCCGGATCATCGCCACTGTCAATTATGGCGAGGATACCGTCGCGGTTTGTAATATGAGAGTCCGCTATTTTTGCCCTGAATCCCTCCCAATCCTCAGCTACGTAGCTTGTGGAAATGGCCCTGCCGGTAGCCCCCAGCAGATTCGACACATAATTCTTAAGGGAAAGGGTACGCTCGCGTGCAAGACGCTCATTGGTCTTATAAGGACCATCGGGGGAAGCATAACCTGTAATGTTTATGCTGCTGATGGTTGCATCTTTGTCATCGGCCACCGACTTGATGTTCTCTACAATTTTATCAATCTCAGCCCTATTGGAGCGGTATTCAGGAAGGATTACGGTCTTACCGATAGGAAAGTCAATCATAGCGGTGCCCTCAAGAGAATGAACTTTGGCTTTGACTCCACTATTTCCAAACGATGTTGCATAGATGAACTCCGGCTTATAAACAAACTCCTCATAGCCACCTACCAGGGCTTCCGCCCTGTCATCGATACGGTCACAGCAACCATGAACCTCTTTTTGGATGATCATCATTGCTCCATTCAGCCAACTCTGGTAAGGGAGTACCTTCTGATAATGCAGTACGTCAGGCATCTCGGATTTTCGGAACTTAATCTCATCCGGACCTCCAAGCAAAATAGTACCCATTGTGCGTCTGTAGTTTATATAGCTCTCGCGGCCGTAAACGCCGATCGGAGTGAGTTCCACTCTTTTATCGCCATTGACCACCACGGGAGTGATAAGTACTGCCTGGCTACTCTTTAGAGCGAGCCTGCTGAGATTGATATCCATGTCAATGATGAGATGCTCACCACTGCGGTTGATGTCAATCCTGTCGATGGTAATAGAGCCATTCATAATCGTCTGCGCATTAGCTCCGAAAAACAATGTAAGCAGGGATACAAAAAATACGATATATTTTCTCATAGTGGTCACAATTAAAATAGGTATGCAAGTGAAATGGCAGCCTTGGTCGGGCCAACGTAGTGATGAGTACCTTCACCAATCTTTTTGCCGCAATCAGGACAGAGGAAACTGTCGTAATCGACATAAGAATAACCTACTCCAAGTACAAACTCTAAATTCCAATGGACACCGAGCGCAATCACATAACCGTAGCTGATACCTCCACCAACAAACCATCCCTGGTAGCGTTGCTCCTTTAGCTGCCTGAAGTCCGTCCCGAAAAGATTTAGGGGTATATTCATACCGCCAAAATTAAAATTGCCCGTATGCGCGTGGATACCAAAGAAGTGACGGCTGAAGGCATTACAAAGGTAATATCTTAGCTCAGGCTGCACCATCCAGTGTTTCCATTTGGGATCAATGGTTGCCGGATCCGAATCATTGGATGTCATCCATCCATTGAAGTTACCGGAGATATCCATTGTCCACTTGGGCGCCAATTTAAACTCCATGCCTGCGTTGACAGTGGCAGTGGCATCATAGAGCAGGTTCGTCTTTAGCGCAAAGTTCTGAGCAGACCCTCTAAATGCAGGAGCTACACTCAGCAGCGATGCTAAAAGAATAAAAAACAATAACTTAAGCTTCATATTCGTTTTTTTATAATAATGTCCCTTCTAAAAGGACTCGCTTTTAAACAAGTTTTAAACTCAAACCATTTCTCAATTAATGGGCTACAACCCCGACAATTACTGCAATTCCTTATTACCAATAATATTGTCTAAAAGGAGTTCTACCAACCTCCTATTAATAACTTAATCCTTTGTAACACTGCAAACCACTCCTAAGTTATTTTGGACTGCAAATATACAACTACTTTTTAATTTTTATAATTTTATACGAAAATTGGAATCAATCATACGTTATAAGTTCTTTTGTGTATCCAAACAAATAGTCTATGTTAACTTATTGATTTTAATATATTTACATACAAAAACATAAAACTTGGTTTAACGTGAGATTTTTTTTTGACCCGAAATATCGATTGCAGGGAGACTTTAAGTTTACTGATAATTTAACTTTTAGCTAATTGTGTAGTGTCTTCGCTTTCTGCCTTAGAACAAGTAAGAGATTGTAACACCGAGGTCGGTCGGACCAAAATAGTGATGGGTGTTACTACCAATCTGCTTGCCTGCTAAAGCATATTTGAAAATATCATAATCCAGATATACGTATCCAACTCCGAGCTCCAGCTCAAGTTTCCAATGATTAGAGAGGCTTATCACATATCCGTAATTCACTCCTGCGCCCGCAAGCCATCCTTCGTAGCGGTTTTCCAAATTCTCCAACTTGTTAAAGTCAGAACCTAAAAGGTTAATGGGAATTTTTATTCCTCCTAAATTGAACGTGCCACCGTGAGCATGAAAACCTACGAAATGCCCTTTGAAGGCTTCTTTAAAGAAGTACCTTACTTCCGGCTGAACTGTCAATTGCCTCCATTTTGGATCCAGATCATCCGATTTCGACCAAGCATTAATATTAAAAGGGACCTCTATCGTCCAATTAGATGCCAACTTAAACTCAGCACCAATATTGACCGTGCGCGTAGCATCCCAAACAAGATTTGTCTTAATAGCATAGTTTTGAGCAGAAACGCTACTCGAACCAATTAGTGCGGGCGCCATGTTCAGCATTGACGCAAGAACGATAAAATAGAATAACTTTTTTCTCATATTCTGTATAATTAAAAATGAACTCAACTAAGATATTTTCTCTGTTCGCACCATCTTCACAACTCTCCCGCAACAATTATGCGCAAATCCAATATCGCTTTCGCCAAAAATGTAAATTATGTTTCACAAGTCCCTGACATAAAATATGATACAAATCCCCATATTTAATGACAAAAGTAGTACTATTTTTTAAATAATCACAAATCATCATCAAAAATCTAACTAACCTTTATTATTAACATTTTCGGGTTCAATTACCGCTTTTTTGTATTTCTTGCTATAGATAGCATAGGTTATAAGAGAAATGATGCCAAAAACGAGCATCTGCACAACCTGTGATTCGTGGGAAATAGTGGCAAAGATCAATCCATCCGACTGTGTAAACCCATACACGGGAACAAGTGTCATGGATACGATAAAGTGATATGCACCGAATCCGCCTTGGACCGGCACAATCCAGCCCAAAGAGCCTACAACCATCAAAAAGAGAGCATCCCATATACTCAGAGCGGCAGAGGCGGGAAACGCATAGAGGGTAAAGAGGCTCATTGCCCAGTAGCCTATCCATATCAGGGCGGTATAACCGAAGAATAACCATTTATGCTCCATTCTGAAACCTGCTTTAATGCCGTCGGTCAAACCTTTCCAGAGATTTATGAACTTTGAACCGAAGCGTGTGGCAGCAAACTTTTTGCGATAAGCGCGGAACAGCAGCACAAGCACTACAATTGAAAGGATAATACCGACTAAAAGCCATACAGCCCCGAAAGGAAGTGACTCCACCATCGGATACCACATTTTCTCAATAAGAAAATCTTTGAACTTGCCGAAAAAGAAAAGAGGCAGAGTGACAATTACAACACACATAAGGTCCCAGATCCTCTCGAGGACTACAGTACCGAGCGCTCCTTCAAAAGTGACCTTACCGCTATTGGCTATCAAACCGCATCTGACCACCTCGCCGGAGCGTGGAAGTGCCAGATTTGCCAGATAACATATATTATAGGTATCATAGGCCTCCAGGCGGGTAACCTCCTTGCTCAGCGGACGCATCATCAATCTCCATCTCAAACCTCTTAATATAACGACAATCCATGCAATTATCATCGACAGGAGTATCCACCGGAAATTGCAGCTTTTTAGTCCTGTGACAAAATCATCCCAACTGATATTGCGGAAAGCAAAATAGAGCAGCAGGCCCGCCAAAGCGAGCATCAGCAGATACTTTATTAGACCTTTTGTAGTTATCTTCTTCATATTGATCTCTGTATTGTGGCACAAAAGTACAAAATTTCTTATTTTTGCAGACAAACTAACAGAATAACACCATAATGAAATCGATACTTGGCATAGGTAATGCACTGACCGACATCCTCGCAATCCTTCCAGACGACACTCTGCTCACAAAATTCAATCTGCCGAAAGGCAGCATGCAGCATGTAGATGCGAAAACGGGTAATATTATCTGGGAGGGGCTTAAACAACTTGGAGTACAGTATGTGGCCGGAGGTTCGGCCGCCAACACAATCGCAGGGGCCTCCATCTTCGGTATGCCGGCTGGATTTATCGGCAAGGTTGGCGATGATGAGCTGGGTTCGCTTTTCAAGGCAGAACAGGTACAGAATGGAATCCGCTCAAACTTGCTCAAGGGAACTGCCGCTTCAGGCCGTGCCATGGTCTTTATAACAGCACCTAATGCTGACAGGACTTTTGCAACATACCTCGGTGCAGCGCTCCAGCTTGAGCCGGAAGATTTAAAACCGGAATATTTCGACGGATACGATTATCTCTACCTTGAGGGTTATCTGGTACAGAATCAGCGTCTGATCCGCCGTGCCGTGGAGATCGGCAAAGAGAAGGGTATGATCATTTGCCTGGATATGGCCAGTTACAATGTTGTGGAGTCCAACAATGCATTCTTACACGATATTGTCAAAAATTATATCGACATAGTTTTCGCAAACGAGACAGAGGCCACCTCATTTACCGGTCTGGAGCCTCGTAAGGCGCTTGATGCCATTGCCGAATTATGTGATATTGCAGTGGTGAAGATTGGAAAAGATGGCTCGATGTTGCGTCAGGGAGAGGAATATCACTATATTGAAGCCTGGCCTGCGAACACAATCGACGCTACAGGTGCCGGTGATATTTATGCTGCAGGATTTCTCTACGCCCATTCTCTGGGGATGCCGTTGAAAATTTGCGGTGAAGTGGGTTCTATTATTTCAGCGAAAGTAGTGGAAGTCATCGGACCAAAGATTGATATTCCTCGCTGGAAAGCCGCCAAAATAGAAATAAGGGAGCATATCGCTCCCTATTCCCGCAATAATTAGAAAACCCCCTTATAGATTATCACTTTTTAACTCTCTCTCTGAAAAAGTGAGATTTATTTTCTTGTTCCGAATTATTCTTATACTTTTGCGCCAACAAAACTGTTTGACAAAATTGTTAATAACTATAATTAGGGACAAATCATGACTGAGATAGAAAAAATCAGCAGTGAGCAATTGATATTGGAAGCTGCAGAACAGGAATTTTTGACAAAAGGATATGATGGTGCACGGACAATAAGCATTGCGCAAAAGGCGGGCGTTACGCATGCAATGCTGCATTACTACTATCGTACCAAGAGACAACTCTTTGAGTGTATCTTAGCGAAAACTATTAGTACAGTTAAAGAAACCATGCTTGCTGCAATGGGTGATCCGGATATGCCACTTGTTGAGCGGCTAAAAGATGGCATCGCATCACATTTTGACCATATGGTGGCCAATCCCCTATTACCGCGATTTTTTCTGAATGAGATTATTTCCCGTCCCGAACTATATAGCTTGTTATATGAGCGAGTAGCGAGTTTTATCAGGGAATTTTTTGCCGACCTTCAAAGCGAGGCAGATGCGGCAGCAGAACGGGGTGAAATTGAAAAAATCGATATTCCAATGTTGATAATATCGATAATGTCGCTAAATATTTTCCCATTCGTGGCTTATCACTTTATCGAGCCGGTTATGGGCACTATAATTGCAGACAGAGAGATATTCCTTGAAGAGCGAAAAGCAGAAAACATAGAACTAATAATGAGGCGCATAATAAAACACTAATATGAGACGACTTGCCATATTTTTTATACTTGTTCTTTTGACCTTAAGTGTTAAAGCTCAATCACTTGATGAATGTCGCCGTCTTGCCCGGGAACACTACCCCGAGATCAGGCAATATAACCTTGTTGCTAAAACGGAACAGTTCAATCTTTCCAATGCGGCGAAAGCCTGGATACCACAATTTGCCATATCGGGACAAGCCACATATCAGTCTGCTACTCCTACCTTCCCCGAAGCCTTTGAAACACTGATGAAGATGCAGGGTGATGATATAGAAATGACTGAAATCAACAAAGATCAATATAAAGTTGCAATTGATATCAGTCAAACGATTTGGGATGGCGGTTACTCAAAAGCGAACAGAGCTATCGCCAGAGCAGAGGCAGCTGAGCAGCGTAGTCGTGTTGATGTATCACTTTATGACCTACAGGCGAGGGTGGATGGCCTATACTTCGGAATTTTACTGCTAGATGAACGGCTGGAGCAGACCAAAGCGATGATTGAGGTACTTAATAGTAATCTGACACGCATGCGCACATATCTTAAAAACGGCGTCGCATTACAATCTGATGTAGATATGATAGAAGCCGAATTGCTTACCGCTAAGCAGCAGTTAGGTGTGGTGGAATCATCTCTTGCGAGCTATCGCCGTATGTTGGAGATTTTTATCGGCCAGCCGCTAACTTCCGATAAATTGGAAAGACCCGTTGAAAAAGTTATTCATAGTTATACTTCGTCACGTCCCGAATTTGCCTTGCTTGAGGCACAAGAAAATAGATTAGCAGCGCAAAAATTGGCCATCAATTCCTCAGTCAGGCCTCGATTAGGCCTCTTTGCGCAAGGCTATTATGGCTATCCCGGTATGGACATTTTTAAGAGTATGACTTCACCGGATTTAACTTTCAATGCTATTGTTGGTGTTCGTCTGTCATGGGATATAAGTGCATTCTACACCAGAAATAACAATCTAAAAAAAATAGATATTGCCCAACAACAGATAGCTGTTCAACGCGACGTATTGCAGTTTAATACTCAAATGCTTACGACGCAGGAAGATGGAGAGATTACACGACTTCGCAAGGCAATTGAAAATGA
>JAAZEZ010000077.1 GCA_012511975.1 Bacteroidales bacterium
GAAAAATTGTTGGCAGAGAAGATTAGTCCGGCGATGGGCTAGCATCTCGCAGGACATTATTTCAATATGAAAATGGCCGGAGGTCAGATTCCTTAGTAAATCAGGGATCCCGATCCCAGCGAGTATATTCCACTATTGGAAGTGACCAAATTTATCAAACGTTGGGATGCCGCACCGGAACTCCCCGGAGCTACTGCATTTGGCCGTTACATAACCCGAAAGGGTGTGTTGGCCTCTATAGGCCATACTGCTGCCGAATACCACGAGGTACTGGAGGCATACGAAGCCGGCTTCAGCCACGCCACACACTTCTACAATGCTATGCCGGGGTTTCGCAGAAAAAATGAATATAAATACGAAGGTACGGTAGAGAGCATCTACCTAATAGACGATATGACGGTTGAGGTGATCGGTGATGGTATCCATGTGCCTGCCACCATTCTTAAACTCATCTACAAGATTAAGGGGGTGCAGAAGACAGCGCTTATCACCGATGCGCTTGCTTGTGCGGCCAGCGATAGTCAGGAGGCCTTCGACCCCCGTGTGATCAATGAGGATGGAGTTTGCAAACTCGCGGATCGCTCCGCCCTGGCCGGCTCCATTGCTACAATGGATCGTGTAATAAAGGCAGTAACCACTCAGGCCTTAATCCCCCTATTTGACGTAATTAGGATGATTTCTGAGACTCCTGCCCGTATAATGGGTATTCAAGATAGGAAAGGCTCACTCCGGAAGGGCAAAGATGCGGACATATTGCTCATCGATAAGAACTATGACCTCTGCGGAGTGATTGCTATGGGTAAAATCATAAAACCCATCTAATAACACCACAATTCAAATCACCGAACTATGAATTTTATACAGATATTCAACGGAAAGATCCTCACTCCACAGGGTTGGATTGATAGCGGCTCCCTGTTAATCAATGAAGGCCGTATTCTCGCCATTACAGGTAGTAACCTTCCTTTGGAAAATGCCGAACTTATAGATGCCACTGGACGCTATGTCATTCCCGGGTATGTGGCAATGAATATCTACGGAGCAGCGGGCTACCAGTTTCATGATGGCACTGAAGAGGCTTTTAATGCCATAATCAATGCCCATTTGGCTCACGGCACTACTACTATATTCCCAACTGTGGGTACGGTAGGCTACGATAAACTGGTTACAACAGGAAAACTTTGCTCTAAACTGATGGAAGACGGCAACCGCATCATCGGAGGTCTGCACATTGTAGGCCCCTATCTGAGCTCTGAAATCACAAAAGGTAGATACGAGGTAAAAAACCCCGATCGCAAAATATACGAACGGATTGTAAGCGAACTTCCCTGTATCAGGCGCTGGGATGCAGCACCGGAGCTTCCGGGAGCTTGCGATTTTGCCCGTTTTCTTACAGAAAAAGGGATCCTGGCAGCTATTTCACATACTATGGCAGAGTACGAGGATGTTAAAGCGGGATTTGATGCAGGATTTACTCATGCTGCACAGCTATATAACTCTATGCCCGGATTTCACAAACGCCGTGAATATAAATATGAGGGTACTGTGGAGAGCGTTTTGCTGATAGATGGGATGACCACCGAGGTAATTGCGGATTGTGTCCATCTACCCCCAACTATTCTGCGTCTTGTATACAAGTTAAAAGGTGTCAGCAGGACTGCACTGGTGACTGCAGCACTTCGTTATGCTGCCTACGAGGGTGAAGAACTTGCTTTCTCCAAGGTCTATATTGACAATGGCGTTTGTAAACTCAAATCCGACGATACTGTCGCCGGAGGGATTTCTACAATGGATCAGTTAGTCAGAAATATGGTAATCAGGGCTGAGGTGCCCTTTGAAGATGCGGTCAGAATGGCATCGGAAACTCCGGCAAGAATAATGAATGTCATTGACCGTGTAGGCACTCTTGAAAAGGGAAAAGATGCTGATATACTTATGCTTGATAAGCAGTACAACATTACCTCCGTGTGGAGCAAAGGTGTCAGGATCTTTTAAGTGGGGTTTTCAGTGCAAGATATCTCACTCCATCTTTGTCGGAAAAAACAAATGAACCTTTACGATCAAGCTGAAGGTTTGATACGATTGAGCTTCTGTTGGTGGTCGGTCTGAATTGTAATACATACTCCACGACATCCGAAACCGGAGCCATCATACCTGGTTGCGATTTTAGGTACTCCCTTACGAAAAGACGTATGGTGCCACCTCTACGGGCACCCTTTTTCCACTCTTTGAGAGTATATCGGCCTGTGCGTCCAATGGCTATGATAGCGGGCGAACGAAGTACATTGCCTGAAACAAACTTCTTTTTCTTCTTTTCGTCCGGATGGAGACGATTGTATTCTTTCAGTATCTCTTCTGCTGTCATCGGCTGTCCCTTTGCCCGTATTATTTCTTCCAATATTTTGGGAACCTGTTTTTTGACTGTAGCGGGGAAGAGAATCATATTATCCTGCACAGCGAGACGGAGTGAGGCAAATACATCCTTTGCCGCTGTACGGAGAGGATCGCGGGGATTGGGATTGATCAGTCCGGCGTTGAGATAGGCCTCTGCTGCTTCTGCACCTGCTGCGATATTGTATTTTATGGCTGTCGCGCAGGCGGTTATGATATCTTTTTTATAATGCTCGTAATATCGGTTTATTCGACATTCGGAAGCAAGTTTCTCAATGGGTACTTTCTCTACTTCGTCCCGGCGCTCAAGTGCGGTTAGTTCCACTGATTTTAGGAATAAACCAAAGTCGAAGCATTTGGCCAGCTTGGCCGGTACCAGAGTGGTCCTTGAAAAACGATCATTTTTCATCATAAGAGAGTCGCGCACATTCCCGACAATGGCAATTTCGCGGTCTAGTATAGCTAAACCCATATTGACAATACTGCGGCTGAAATGGGTGCCCTCAGCTTTATTGATATCGTGATGTACTTTGGTTGAACGCCAGCGATAAGGAGATCTGCGATAACCCCTTGGAGTCTTGATCAGTTTAGTCATCATCCCGAGGTAATCGTTTATTCGGCTAATAATATCCAGCATCATCTGACGCACACGTTCTATGGAAACACCAAGTTCCTCCGCAACCTCCAAACGGCTTACAGGCATCTTGCCATCATGGATTAGCAGCAGGGAGTTCAGAACTTTGAGGTCCCTTTCGTCAAATGTGTTGATGTATTCTTTCAGAGTGGCGAAAACAGGAAAATAGCCGATTTTTTCCCTGAGGTTAAATATTCTGAGGATCGTTTCACTTTCCAGCATCGGAATATCATGGACCAGACTTCGTTCATTATCTCTGGGTAGTCGGCTACGCACTTGTGCGATGATTTCCATTACATTGCGGGTAGTCTTGACACCGCAGTTGCGCCAGGAAAGGATCTCTTTTCTTTTCAGAGAGAGAAATTTGTTGAAAAATTCACGGTCATTTTTGAAATCACGGCGGTAGTTGCCGATTACGTTCCGTGTGCGCGTATTGTACTGAAGTAGGAGAGACTCGAAAGCGTAGATTGTACGTTCGATATTCTTTTCATCAATTTTATCCCTGGGATTCCAAAAGAGATTGGACTCGTATTTTGACATAGCAAAAGTTTTTACAAAGTTTCAGGAATCGGGGCATACAAATATAATTAATATATTGAAGGTTAGCAACTTTTTGTCAAATATTTTATAATTTTGCAGCCGATACAAAAGGATTTTATACAGTTTATTTTATGACCAATATTGAAACTTATTACTTTGCCGGTAAAAAGGCCATTGTAAGAGTCGACTTTAACGTTCCGCTGAACGAAAATTTTGAAATTACTGATGATACCCGCATCAAAGCTGCTATACCCACTTTGAAAAAAGTGCTTGACAAGGGTGGCTCACTGATTATAATGTCACATCTCGGTCGTCCTAAAGGGCCGGCGGAGAAATTCTCCTTAAAACACATCATTTCCCGCATAGAGAAGTATATTGGCACTAAAGTGCAGTTTGCCGAAGATTGCCAGAAAGCGGATGCACAGGCAGCGTTACTCAAGCCTGGCGAAGTACTGCTACTGGAGAACCTTCGTTTCTACGCAGAAGAAGAGGGTAAACCTCGCGGACTGGCTGAAGATGCCACCGATGAGGAGAAACAGGCAGCCAAAACTGCGATTAAAGAGAGTCAAAAAGCATTCGTTGCCAAACTTGCCTCTTATGCGGATTGTTATATAAATGATGCTTTCGGTACAGCACACCGTGCTCACGCCTCCAC
>JAAZEZ010000078.1 GCA_012511975.1 Bacteroidales bacterium
AGCTGTTTCCGACAAGAAAGACAAGAATATTGCTACCCGTAGGGAGACTCTCCTCGGTACAAACCAGTACCCTAATTTCCTCGAAGTTGCTGAGGAGAACATTACAAAGGAGATTGTTTCCAGAGAGATCCCCACTCTTATGGGTATGAAGATAGAAGAACCTTGCTGTTGTGGAAAGAAGATAGCTGAGCCACTCAGACCCTATCGAGGAGCTCAGGCATTTGAGGCTCTTCGTTTGGCTACTGACCGTAGCGGTAAAGAACCCAGGGCGTTTATGCTCACATTTGGCAACCTGGCTATGTGCCGTGCAAGAGCACAGTTCTCCTCCAACTTCTTTGCTGTTGCAGGCATTAGAATTATCGACAACAACCGTTTCGATACTATTGAAGAGGGAGCAAAAGCTGCTCTTGAGTCGGGAGCTGAGATCGTGGTTGCCTGCTCTTCCGATGATGAGTATGCTGAGGCAGTACCCCGGATTGCAAAGTTGCTCGGCGACAAGGCTATCCTGGTTGTTGCCGGAGATCCCGCTTGCAAAGAGGAACTTATTGCCGCAGGCATAAATAATTTTATCCATGTAAGAAGCAATGTTCTTGAGACTTTGAAAGAGTATCAGAAGATGCTTGGTATTTCACAACTGTAAAAATTGAAAGATATGAGACCAAATTTTAAAGATATCAAATATACCGGATCCTCTGCAGAATGTTGCATTAAAGAGCATATGACTTCCTGGAGTACTCCGGAAAAGATAGAAGTGAAATCAATATATACGGAAAAGGATCTCGAAGGTATGGAGCACCTTGGTTATGCGGCCGGTATTCCACCTTATCTCCGCGGACCCTATTCCACAATGTACGTTATGAGGCCATGGACAATTCGCCAGTATGCAGGTTTTTCCACTGCAGAAGAGTCCAACGCCTTTTATCGTCGTAACCTGGCAGCAGGTCAGAAAGGCCTTTCCGTAGCATTTGACCTTGCTACACACCGCGGATATGACGCAGATCACCCGAGAGTGGTCGGTGATGTGGGTAAAGCCGGTGTGAGCATCTGTTCGGTAGAGGACATGAAGGTTCTTTTCGACCAGATTCCTCTCGGAAAAATGTCTGTGTCAATGACAATGAACGGTGCTGTTCTCCCTATCATGGCCTTCTATATCGTAGCGGGTCTTGAGCAGGGTGTGAAACTGGATGAGATGGCCGGAACCATCCAGAACGACATTCTCAAGGAGTTCATGGTGCGCAATACCTATATCTATCCCCCCGAGTTCTCAATGAGAATCATCGGTGATATTTTTGCCTATACCTCCCAGTTTATGCCTAAGTTCAATACCATCTCAATCTCCGGCTATCATATGCAGGAGGCAGGTGCCACCAGTGACATTGAGATGGCTTATACTCTGGCTGACGGTCTTGAGTACCTCCGTACAGGTATCAAGGCAGGTATTGACGTAGATGCTTTCGCACCCCGCCTTTCATTCTTTTGGGCTATCGGCATGAATCACTTCATGGAGATAGCAAAGATGCGTGCAGCACGTATGATTTGGGCCAAACTGGTCAATCAATTTAATCCCAAGAACCCCAAATCCCTCTCTCTGAGGACCCACTGCCAGACTTCAGGCTGGTCTCTCACGGAGCAGGATCCATTCAACAACGTTGCCAGGACCTGTATTGAGGCGATGGGTGCTGTTCTAGGCCACACCCAGTCACTCCACACCAATGCTCTCGACGAGGCTATTGCACTTCCTACAGACTTCTCCGCACGTATTGCACGTAACACTCAGATCTATATTCAGGAAGAGACGAATGTGTGTCGCTCCATAGATCCTTGGGCGGGTTCATACTATGTTGAGAGCTTGACTAAAGAGATAGCACACAGGGCTTGGGATCTTATTGAGGAGATAGAGAAGCTCGGCGGTATGGCAAAGGCTATTGAGACCGGTCTTCCCAAACTCCGTATCGAAGAGGCAGCTGCCCGCAAACAGGCGCGTATCGATTCAGGTCTCGAGAAGATTATAGGTGTCAATCAGTATAGGCTTGATAAGGAAGATCCTATAGAGATTCTAGACGTTGACAATACCAAGGTTCGCGAGTCACAGATCAAGAGGCTCAAAGAGCTTCGTGCCAACAGGGATGAGGCCAAGGTAAAGGTTGCTCTTTACGCTATCACACATGCGGTAGAGACCAAGTCCGGTAACCTGCTTGCATTGGCGGTTGAAGCAGCCAAGGTACGTGCTACCCTCGGTGAGATTTCAGATGCATGTGAGAAAATAGTAGGCAGATATAAAGCAGTTATCCGTATGAATACAGGTGTTTACTCTTCAGAGGTAAAGAATGACTCTGATTTTGAAAAGGCAAAAGCAATGGTTGCCGAGTTTGCAAAGAAGGAGGGCCGTCAGCCCCGTATTATGGTTGCTAAACTTGGCCAGGATGGTCATGACCGAGGTGCTAAAGTGGTTGCTACAGGTTATGCCGACTGTGGTTTTGACGTGGATATGGGACCTCTCTTCCAGACTCCTGAAGAGGCGGCAAAACAGGCAGTGGAGAATGACGTTCATGTTGTGGGCGTCTCATCACTTGCAGCAGGTCACAAGACCCTCGTTCCGCAAATTGTAAGCGAGCTTGCCAAACTCGGTCGTGAGGATATCCTGGTTGTAGTGGGCGGTGTAATTCCTGCACAGGATTATGATGCCCTCTATAAGGCAGGTGCAATGGCTATTTTCGGTCCCGGTACCCCGATTGCAACTGCGGCTATCAAGATGATGGAGATATTAAACCAGAGGTTTTAAAAATTAAAGGGTTCGATTTCGAACCCTTTAATTTTAGTATGTAGTATGTAGTGTGTAGTGTGTAGTGTCAAAACTCTAATTCGCTATGAACTACTTAGGATGATAAAATATATTTCTAACTTCATACTAGAACCTCAGAACAACTAACTATAAATATTATAAATATAAAAGAAGCTCCCTTCGAAAAGGGAGCTTCCAGCTATGAAAACGGTTTATATATGATTTTTTTGCAAAAATCCAAAGTTAAAAGTTATTCGTCGAGTAGTTGCATCTTCTGAACATAGATAGCCTTATTTTTCTGGGCTCTCCTTTTTACAGAAGGTTTCTCAAAGGTCTTACGTTTCCTAAGTTCGCGCAAAGTACCCGTCCTTTCAAATTTGCGTTTGAATTTCTTCAATGCTCTTTCAATATTTTCACCTTCTTTTACCGGTACGATAATCATTGTTCAGTAACACCTCCTTTTTTTGTGGGCACAAATATAATCAGGATTTTTGGTTTGACAAATTATTGGAGAAAAAAATGTATTTTTGTAAGTAACATATCAAAGAACATTAATATTAAATGGAAAATAAGGAATTGAAACACTTTAGGGAGTTGGTCGTACAGGGAATCCCTGCCCAGCTTCCTCCACCTGCAATCTATGACAATGAGATAAGTCACGCGCCAAAACGTAAGGATATATTAACCAGAGAGGAGAAAGTACTTGCTCTTAAAAATGCTCTCCGATATTTTCCGAAAGAGCACCACAAGGTACTCTCGGCGGAATTTGCACGAGAACTTGAGAAATACGGGCGCATTTATATGTACCGTTTCCGTCCCGATTATCCTATAACTGCGCGTTCGATAGATGACTTTCCTCATAAATCCCGACAGGCAGCGGCAATCATGCTGATGCTCAGTAACAATCTGGACTATGCGGTAGCACAGCATCCCCACGAGCTCATCACTTACGGTGGCAATGGAGCCGCTTTCCAAAACTGGGCACAGTATCTGCTCACCATGCAGTATCTCTCCCAAATGACCGAGGAACAGACTCTTGTGCTATACAGCGGTCATCCGATGGGACTCTTTCCTTCTCACAAGGAGGCTCCCCGTCTGGTGATTACCAACGGTATGGTGATTCCTAACTACTCCTCCAGGGATCATTGGGAGAAGTTCAATGCGCTGGGAGTGTCGCAGTACGGCCAGATGACTGCAGGCTCCTTCATGTATATAGGTCCCCAAGGTATTGTGCATGGTACTACCATTACTGTGCTAAATGCTGCGAGGATGAAAAATAAAGGCAATGACGACATTAGAGGCAAGATCTTCGTAAGCTCCGGATTGGGAGGTATGTCAGGAGCCCAACCCAAGGCTGCTGTAATTGCCGGAGTGGTGGGCATTGTGGCGGAAATCAATCCTAAAGCAGTTAGCAAGCGTTATGAACAGGGTTGGGTAGATGAGGTATATACGGATTGCGATCTTATTATAGATAGGGCGCTAAAAGCAAGTGCAGCGCGTGAAGCAGTCTCTCTTGCATATCAGGGCAATGTTGTGGATCTTTGGGAGCGTCTTGCCGACAGAAATATCAAGGTGGACCTGGGTAGTGACCAGACTTCGCTCCACAATCCCTTTGCCGGAGGCTATTATCCCGCCGGTTTATCCTTTGAGGAGTCAAACGGGATGATGGCACAGGAGCCAGAACGCTTTAAAGAGGAGGTCTATAAGACCCTTCGCAGACATGTAGATGCGATCAACAGACTCACTGCACGCGGAATGTATTTCTTTGACTATGGAAATGCTTTCCTTCTGGAGGCCTCCAGGGCGGGTGCAGATATCATGACAGCCGACGGCAAATTCCGTTATCCATCGTATGTGCAGGATATTATGGGACCTCTTTTCTTCGACTATGGATTTGGTCCTTACCGCTGGGTTTGTACATCATCAAGAGCGGAAGACCTGGCTGTCACTGATGCTCTTGCGATTGAGGTGCAGGAAGAGATTTTGCGCACAGCACCTGCCGAAATTAAACCGCAGCTCAGGGACAATATCCACTGGATCAAAGAGGCGGCAGCAAACAATCTGGTAGTGGGCTCACATGCACGCATACTATATGCTGATGCAGAAGGACGCATAAAGATAGCTCTTGCTATGAACAAAGCAATCCGCGAGGGAAGAGTTAGTGCTCCTATCGTGCTGGGACGTGATCATCACGATGTTTCGGGTACCGACTCTCCTTTTAGGGAGACTGCAAACATCTATGACGGATCTTCCTTCACAGCTGATATGGCTGTACACAATGTCATAGGAGATGCTTTCCGTGGTGCCACATGGATTTCAATCCACAACGGTGGTGGAGTAGGTTGGGGAGAGGTGATCAACGGTGGATTTGGAATGGTGATAGATGGCAGTGAGGAGTCGGATCGCAGGATCAAGGCGATGCTCCACTGGGATGTCAACAATGGTATTGCGCGCCGTAGTTGGGCACGAAATGAGGGTGCTATTTTCGCCATCAAGCGTGAAATGGAGCGCACTCCTCTGCTCAAGGTGACTCTGCCCAATATCGCGGATGACGATTTGGTAGAGAGTTGTTTCTAAGCACTTCATGAAGATAATTGATTCATTCATCGATTGGCTCGGAGTACAGAAAAGGTATTCCCCGCGCACACTGGTTCTCTACCGGAATGCGGTGGATGAATTTTATGCCCATATATTTCCAGAAGGAGAAATAGAGGCAGGAGAGGAGATCTCTGTGCTCACTCCTCTCAATATCCGCGGTTTCATCGCCAGAGGACTTGAGAGCGGACTTTCAGCTCGTACAATGAATTTGAAACTGGCGGCTTTGAGCAGTTACTGCTCATATCTGATGAAACAGGGAGTGATCCCATCAAATCCTGTCAAAAAGGTATTTCGCCCCAAGGAGGACAAAAAACTTCCGGAGTTTTATACCGAGAAGGCTATGGGCAATTACTTCGAATCTTTGACTGAAGAAAAGCAGGAACAGGAAGGGGAGGAACCCTTTCCTGTTTTGCGTAACAGGACCATACTTTTGTTGCTTTATACCAGTGGAATTCGCCGCGCAGAACTTTGCGGTTTGAAAATCACTGACTTCGATCCGGAAAGGTCGGTAATCAGGGTTTTGGGAAAAGGCGACAAGTTGAGAGAAATTCCAATTCCATATTTGATTTGTCAGGAATTGTTGTTATATTTGAAAAGAATTAACAGGGAGTTTCCCGGTAACAGCGACGGATACTTCTTTTTGACAGATTCAGGACGGCCACTTTATCCGGCTTTTGTTAATAATGTAGTCAAAAAGGAACTTGAGAAGGTGGAAGGTTTTACAGGGCGCAAGTCTCCACACCTGCTTAGACATTCACTTGCGACACACCTTCTCAACCGTGGTGCCGACCTCAACAGTATCAAAGAGATCCTGGGCCATTCATCCCTTGCTGCGACACAGATTTACACACACAATTCGTTCGAACAGCTAAAGAACGCATACTTAACAGCTCATCCAAGAGCAAAAAACGGAGGTAATAATGGAAATTAAAGTTCAATCAATCAAATTCGACGCAGACCAGAAGCTGCTTGATTTCATCGACAAAAAGGTAGGTAGGATCGACAAGTACTACGAAGATATCGTGCGTACCGAAGTCAACCTCTCATTGCTTGCAGACCCACAAAACAAAAATGTAAAGATTATCGTTTACATTCCCGGAACGGAAATTATCGTAGAAAAAAATGCTGATACATTTGAGGAGGCTATCGTAGATTGCGTAGGAGTTCTCAAAGGTGCTCTTGTATCAGCCAAGGAGAAGCGATTTAAATAGTTCTAGAAAAATAATAGCGTCAGCTCTTCAGGGCTGATTCCTAAAAAATAGTCACCGGCTGCCACTTCATTGAGGCGGCCGGAAATTTTTTCAGGAGTGTGCTCTACGCCGCACATCAGATTGCAGAACTCCTCCACAGGTTTATTGAAAAAGAAATCTCCCCTTATTTCCAGGGCGGAAATTTTTCCGGAGGAGACATCAAAAGAGATCTCCACCAAACCGGCGGGAAACTTTTTAACCTTGTTTAGACCGTATTTGGGCGAAGCTCCAAAATTCCATGAATCTTTGCGGTATTTCGACCCCGCAAGGGATTCAATTGAGTGCAAATCAGCTTCACTCCAGCTATAGGGCCTGTACTCGCGCCCAACATAATCTGCCAGATAATCCATAAATGCGCCGACATCCATCTTTTCGGTAAGATGCTCAGCAATGTTGGTGACTCTTGATCGATGGGATTTGACTGCTTTGCCATCAAATTTCTCCGGACGCTCTTTTAGCGCCTTTGCCAGGGAATTCATTGAGGCACTGAAAAGCAGTGTTCCATGTTGCATCACACGGTCTTTTGAAAAGCACATTGCATTGCCGGAAAACTTTTTACCATCGATTACCAAATCGTTGCGTCCCTCAAGATATGCCTCAACTCCGAGAGAGTGGAGTGCATCCAGAATTGGTCTGGTATACCTGCGGAACATCTCATTGCTCTCTTTTCGGGAAATGCCACTCTCGAAAAATGAGAAATTGACATTGCCTAGGTCGTGAAAAACCGCACCTCCTCCGCTCAATCTGCGTACCACAGGGATTCCATTAGCGGCAACCCATTCGGTGTCAATCTCGGCATAAGCGTTTTGGTTACGACCAACAATAATTGAGTCTGCATTTCGCCAAAGACGAAAGACACTATCACTGAAATTTTCGAGGAGATACTCTTCAGCAGCGAGATTCCAGTTGGGATCGGTAGTGATATCGTATATCAGGAGCATGCTTTTCTTAAAATGGTTTTGTAGATGAGCCAGACCAGATATGCAATCAGCAGACCCAGAAGCGCACCACCTATAATGTCGGCAGGATAGTGCTTGCCTACATAAATCCTGCTGTAAGATACCAGTGTTGCCCAGATGAAAATCAAAATTGAGTAGACTCTTTTGCGGATAATCTGTGCAGTCAGAGCTGCAAAACAAAAAGTATTACAGGCGTGTCCGGAAACAAACCCGTAGAGGGATCCATGGGGTTCGAGCATCCTGACACTATTCACTAACAAAGGCTCTTCGCATGGTCTAAGGCGTGCCACACTATCTTTTATGAATACAGATATGTGCTCGCTGGCGAGGTATGCCAGCACTATTACCGTTACCGCCAGTAGTGCAACTTTCCATTTCCTGGTAAAGAAAAGATAAATCAGTACCGCCAAGTAGAGCGGTACCCAAACCCATACTTTTGATAGGAACACCATTATAGGATCGAAGAAATCCGAATGCCACCCATTTAACAGGGTGAACAATTTCATATCAAGTTCTATCAATTTCTCCATCGGCATTCAGAGTCTTCCAAAGCATATCTTTGAGTTGAGGTATTCCTTCACCCGTAAGCGAAGAGATGAAAATATTAGGAATCTTTTTGGGGAGATGCTTTTTAATCTCCTTTTTGAGTTCCTCATCAAGCATATCGGACTTAGTTACAGCCAAGAGTCGCTCTTTGTCCAGCAATTCCGGATTGTATTGTTTTAGCTCATTTAGCAATATCTTATACTCTTCGGCGATATCCTTGCTGTCAGCCGGTATCATAAAGAGCAGCATGGAATTGCGTTCTATATGCCTTAGAAATCTCAGTCCGAGACCTCTACCCTCGTGAGCTCCCTCTATAATGCCCGGAATATCCGCCATGACAAAAGATTTGTCATCGTAATAATTGACAATGCCTAGATTGGGCTCAAGCGTAGTAAATGCATAGTCTGCTATCTTGGGCTTAGCTGCTGAAACTACAGAGAGAAGAGTGGATTTGCCTGCGTTTGGAAATCCCACCAACCCCACATCGGCCAGTATTTTCAATTCGAGGACAAACCATCCCTCGATACCCTCTTCACCGGGCTGGGCATAGTGAGGTGTACGATTGGTGGGGCTTTTGAAATGATCGTTGCCAAGTCCGCCACGGCCACCTTTAGCAAGAATCATTTCCTGACCATCATCTACTATTTCAAAGAGTACTTCACCTGTCTCGCCATCTTTAGCTACAGTACCCAGTGGTACTTTTAGAATGATATCTTTACCATCAGCACCTGTGCGTAGTTGTCCGCTGCCGTCTCCTCCATTTTCGGCCTTTATATGTTTGCGATATTTGAGATGAATCAGAGTCCAGAGTTGCTCGTCGCCCCTTAATATTATATGACCGCCCCGTCCTCCATCTCCTCCGTCAGGCCCACCTTTTGCCACAAATTTCTCCCTGCGGAGGTGAGTGGAACCCTTACCTCCGTGACCCGACTTGCAAAAGATACGGACATAGTCTATAAAATTGGAGTTCTGATTTCTCATGATGATTATGAAAGCCTATCAATCAGGAGAGATATCTTGGCAAAAATATCCTCAATCGTGCCCTCTCCATCAATTTCGTGGTATTTATCCTGTTTCTTATAGTAGTCGATTAAGGGCTCAGTTTTGGTGTGATAGGTGGTGATGCGGTTCTGAATTATCTCATCTTTCATATCATCCTTGCGGTTTTCAATCATTGCACGATGGTGGATTCTATCTTTTACCGTGTCATCACTTATGATTATGGAGATCACACCGTTCACATGCATTCCGAGACTTTTTAGATAAGATTCGAAAGCAGACGCTTGTGCGGTTGTACGGGGAAATCCGTCAAACAAAAAACCTGAGATATCCGGATGCTGAGCGATCTCATTTCTGACTAATTTGAGGACCATTTCGTCTGGAACGAAGTTGCCGTCATCAATGAGGGCTTTGGCCATCTGTCCGAGTTTGGTGCCTGCTTTTATTTCGGCACGGAGAAGGTCTCCGGTGGAAATGTGTCTCAAATTATATTTGTCCACCATTAGCTTGGCTTGAGTGCCTTTTCCTGCGCCCGGAGGGCCAAATATGATAAAATGCTTCATAATAAATATATCGTATATTAAGTGTTAAGATTGTTTGTCAAGGATGTAGATGTCTTTGCAATTGCGTCCAAGCTGGTTATAGTCCAGACCGAATCCTACGAGAAAACGATTTTCAACTTCCATGGCCACATAGTCTAAAGGCAACGCTTTGTCGTAAACCTCGGGTTTGAGTAGAAGCGTGCATATCTTGATGTCGTTTGCCCCGGCTATAGTGAGTGTTTTGTGGATGTCGTAAATGGTGGTGCCGGTATCGACTATGTCTTCCACGATGATCAAGTCTCTACCTTTGATATCGGCGGTAAGTCCAAGTATTGTCTTAGTTTTGCCCGAAGAGAGTGTGCCTTCGTAAGAAGCCAACCGGATACTGGTAATCTCACAGGGGAATGTAATTCTTTTCATCAACTCGCCGGTAAACATTATAGACCCGTTGAGTACACAAAGCAGGATTGGGGGTCTTGTACGTCCGCGGTAGTCGTTATTTAATTTTTCAGCTACAACATCAATGGCCTTGGAAATCTCTTCGTAGCGGATGTATGGTACAAAATATTTGTCGTGAAGCTTAATTCTTTCCATCTGTAAGATTATTTTTTTGCAGAGGCAAATTTAATCATTATTTTTGGGACATTATACAAAATGAAACAATATGAGACCGCTTGTAAGTATTATAATGGGAAGCACATCCGATATGCCTGTGATGCAACAGGCCGCGGAATTCCTTGATAATATGGAGATTCCTTTCGAAATTAATGCTCTTTCGGCACATAGAGTTCCCCATCAGGTCATGGAGTTTGCTGAGGGAGCTGCAGGACGTGGAGTCAAGGTAATCATCGCAGGCGCAGGTGGAGCAGCTCATCTGCCCGGTGTTGTTGCTGCCTACACTCCTCTGCCGGTTATTGGAGTTCCCATCAAGTCTTCAAATTCCATTGATGGATGGGACTCAATACTCTCTATTCTTCAAATGCCTTCAGGTATTCCGGTGGCAACTGTGGCCCTGGACGGAGCAAAGAATGCAGCCATTCTTGCAGCACAGATACTGGCGCTTTCCGATGATGCAATGATGGAGAAAGTAAAGGCTTTTAAAGCTGATCTTGCCTATAAGGTAGCCAAAGCTAATGAGGAATTGGCAGACATCAAATACAGGTATAAGACTAATTGACAATATGAACTTTTGATTTTCATAGTATTTTTTTCAGGATATGAGGCGAGAGATTGTGGGGTTGGAAAGAGCTCTGATTGCCATCGCCTTAGCGGTGGCAATTTTTTTTAGTATAACATTAGATTGTGTGGCGCAACATCAGTTGCCACACCAAATTATTTCGATAATCGAGGATATGGCCTCCTCAGGTGGGGAAGGGGCAGCTTTGGAGCTTCAGTTAAAGTATGAGGAGATGCTCTCCTCGCCGCTTGAGATCAATTTGATTACCAGAAAGCAGATGGAAGAGTGTGGTCTGCTTACTCCGTTCCAGATTGAGAGTATTCTGGATTATCGGTAGGAGTATGGGGATATTCTTTCACTTTCGGAGTTATCACTGGTGGATGGTTTTGGTCCGGAAGCGATAGAATTGGTGAGACATTTCTTCAGATTTTCTTCACTTCAAGAGATTGCAGCTCCCTTTGTTGAGGAAAGTTTCAGCCATCGCTTTTCGGCCAAAGTCCGCAAGAAAATTAAGTCGGAGGGGATTTCATTTACCTCAAAATACAAAATAGAATATGGCAGACGTATCACCGCAGGTTTGACTCTCGACAGTGATGCGGGAGAAAAACTGACCAGTTACTATCATCCCGATTTTACCTCAGTACATCTTGCATGGAGTCCACCCGAAAGGCCTCTTGACTATAAAAAGATAAGATTCCGTAAAGTAGTGCTTGGGGATTATGTAGCCAGATTTGGTCAGGGGCTTGCATTGTGGAAGGCATTTCCTGTCTCATTTTTCGGAACACCTTCATCACTCATCAAACGTGGGAGCGCGATTGCTCCCTATACCTCCACAGATGAATCAAATTTCCTGCGGGGAGCAGGGGTGACATTTGGTTCAAGTGAAATGGAATGTTCGCTCTTCGCCTCGTACAACGGAGTCGATGCCCGTGTGGTTGGGGATAGTTGCTATACCTCAATAATTACTGACGGACTTCACACTACGGATGGTGAACGTGCTACACGCAACAGTATGCATGAATATCTCTTCGGGGGACATCTCTCCTATGATTTCAGCCGTCTGCAGCTCGGTTTGACTGCACTCTGCTATGGTTATGATAAGTGCAATGCCCGCCGGGTCCGCGAGTATAATAAATACCAGATGTATGATGGTATTTGGGGCAATGTGGCCCTCAATCTTTACTCATCCTGGCGTAGTTTCCGTTTCTTTGCCGAGGCCGCTCTGGACTTCCGTCCGTCAGCAGCACTACTCTGTGGAGTTTGCTGGAATCCCGATTACAGGTTTGAGACAGCTCTGATAGTACGAGCTTATGGAAAGGGCTATACTGCTACTCATGCAGCCGCTTACTCCACTCTCTCCAGTTGTTCCAATCAATATGGAGCCACTGCCAGTGTCTAATATCTTCCCTCAAGGGGTTGGACAATGCATCTCTCGGCAGAGTACAGTGCATATCCCTGGTCGAGATACCGGATTGACGGACCATCGTGGGACTCCAGAGCACGACTGGATATTCTTAAGGAGTTTCAAAGCGGTTCACAGCTCCGGATGCGGCTCGACTGGCGCCACAAAAGCGAGTCAGGCTCCACTCTCAAGGGGCGATTGCACGCAAGTGCAGCACTTACTCAGTGCTGGTCGCTCTCTGCAAGGATTGAGGGAGGACTGAAGGGTTTTGCTACTTATGGTGAGCTTGGATTCCGTACAACTGACCGCAGATGGGATATCTGCGCCAGGGGTACATATTACAATACTGAAGATTGGAACTCAAGAGTCTATATCTACGAAAGGGGAGTACCGCAATCATTCTCGGTGGAAAATTATTACGGTAAGGGTTGGAGCTGGTACTTCCTTGTTAAATGGTCGCCCGCCAGGTTTGCGGATTTATGGTTTAAGTATTCGAAGAACTATTGTGCCTTCTTTATCTTAATCACCATTCCGGGATAGATCTTTGTGGTTTGGGTAAACCCGTTAAGCTTGAGCAGGGAGCTGAGGGTCACACCGGAAAATTTGCTTGCAATGCCGGAAAGAGTATCATTTTTCTTGACCGTATAGGTAATATACCCATCTTTCGTAGCAGTGGTTGTACTGCTGCCGGAGGTTGAACTGGATCTGGTAGTTGCAGCGCTGCCTCCTATGCGAAGTTTCTGACCCACACGAATCATATCGCTCCTTAGGTTGTTCCATCTCTTGATGTTGGAAACTGTGGTGCGATATTTCCTGGCTATGCCGCCCAATGTTTCGCCCGATCTTACGGTGTGGGTGATCATGCTGCCTTCAGTGCCACCCTTATCCTTGACCTTTTTTATGGCTACATCGCTGAAGAAGAGAGTGTCCTTGTAACTATAAATAGAATCCTCATTATTGACAAATTGCATAGTATAGTTATGCGGAAGTCTGAGGATATAGGTTTTTTCCTTTCCTGGAACGATATCGTGAAGATATTGAGGGTTTATCTGGCGGAGTTCTTCCATAGGTATGCCGATAACATCGGAAATTTGCTGGAAATGTAGCATTTTATTGACGTGTATCGTATCTACATGGGCAGGAAGTGAAGATTGCTGGGGCACTATTCCGTGCTCGGGATAGTATTTCAAAGTATAGAGTGCTGCAAAGAAAATGGGTACATATCCACGTGTCTCTCTTGGCAGATAATTATAAATCTCCCAGAAGTCAGTCTTTCCGCCTGAGCGGCGAATGGCCTTGAGCACATTTCCGGCACCACAGTTATATGATGCTATTGCAAGAGACCAGTCACCGAAAATGTTGTAGGAATCCTTGAGATACCTAGCTGCTGCGTGGCAGGATTTATAGGGGTCATATCTTTCATCTACAAAGGATGTCATCTCCAAGTCATACTGTCTTGCAGTGTAGTGCATGAACTGCCACATTCCTCTCGCTCTGGCTCTTGAAACGGCTTTTGGATTAAAAGCAGATTCGATCATTGCCATTGCCTTGAGTTCTTTTGGAAGGTCGTACATGTCAAATATTCCCTCAATTATCGGGAGATAATAGGTCGAAAGAGAGATGATGTTGGCGGTCACCTTTGGCATCTTTTCAGTATAAAGGATGATGTTGTTCCTCACGTAGTGGTTGACCTGAATCGGAATGAATGAATTTAACTTGTTCAGCCTTTCGATATAGACAGAATCGGGAATGGATGACTTGAGAGTATCCCTTTCAAGCATTTCAAAATCGGGGTTGAAGGCTTCGGCCTGCTTGTGCAAATACCAAATATTACGGAGAGAGTCAATGCTTTCAGGTGTATAGGTTTCAGGTTTAAACACCTCTTCCAGAGTAATTTTTTCTTCCACTACTCCTGAAATCGGTTCAGCGAGCAAATTGTATTCGACCGTGAGGGAGTCGTAAGCATTCTGGAGTGAATCCAGTCTGCGTGTAAGATCCTCTATGATTTGTTTTCTGTTTCTGATCTGAGCCCCTGCTTCCGGCAGGAAACTGAACAGGGAAATTAGAAGAATAACTGTGGAAAATAAAGGTCTTGCTTTCATGGAATTAGAAATTGAGTGTCATTTGGAGTCCGAATGAGGGCATCGGAGCATATGTTGGAGAATAATAGGGGGTAAGCGGCTCTATTATGGCAGGCTCAAATTGGAGTGTGGCGAGATTGTCGCTCACATCAAAATCCGCCATGTGTGCGAATACATTGCCATCTATCACATTGAGTGCATATACAAGAACGAATGCGACTATTGAATAGTCGCGGAACCGTCTGTAGGTGTCTCTGTACCACTCCGCCTGGCCGGCTGTAATCTTGCCTATGTAGCCGCTATCGGGGTCATTGTCCATCTTGCATATATACCTGAAACGCTTGTATTGTATGTCGTTTTGGTGGAAAAAGTAGCCACATGCCACAAATCCGGTCCACCAGATCGGTATTTTCCAGTAATCGCCATTATAGGCCTGTCCCAGTCCAGGTAAAAGAGCTGAGTATATGGTGGATTTTGCTGCAACCGGTACTCTTACATCGGTCTTGTAAGAAATTGTGGCATCCATAAGTGAACCCCAGTAGACAAGTCCTGCACCTATGTATCCGAGATTGCGGTAGAGTTTGTACTTTTCGTCACCTGTCTGTTGGTATTTTATGTTGTTCGATATGCCGATGTAGACTCCGGCTCCTATGCCTCCGTAGATGATAGGAACTTTCCACCATTGTTTATTGTAAATCTGGCCGGCACCCGGAACAATGGCTGTCCCTAGGAGCATATAACCCGGTTTTAGAGTATCTCTGCCCATATAACCGCGAATAAGAGCCTTCATTGAGAAGCCGGCAGTAGTGTCGGCCTTGACATCGCTTTCCGGATTGACCTGTGTGCCTGTTTGCATATTGGCACCGGGAGGACCTCCCATTTTGCCCATGGTGACATTACCCGATCTCTGAAACTGTGCTTCAGCGATGAAATTGAAAACTATGAGCAAAAGTATGACGGAAAGAAATCTCTTCACTCTCAATCTACAACTGTTTATCTTCGATAACCTTTAAGAAGGCATCGAGTTCGTTATCATTCTTGAAACGGACTGTCATTGTACCGCCTCCACTGCTTGTGCGTTTAAAGGATATTCCTCTATCAAAATATTTGCCAACAATATCTGCGAGGCGGTAATAACTCTCGGGATAATTGTCTTGCTCATGGTTGATCTCCTTCACGGGTAGTGGAGTATTGCTCTGGCGGACTTTCTCCTCAAGCTGACGTACGTTGAGGTCCTTGCGTATTGCGAGTTCACATAGTTCTGTTTGGAGTTCGTGGTTATCAAGCGAGAGCAATGCCTTGGCATGGCCCATGCTGATCTTGCCTGTCTTTACAGCCTTCTGGATTTCTACCGGAAGTTTGAGCAGACGCAGATAATTGGCCACAGTTGCTCTCTTTTTGCCAATCCTGGAAGCCATCTCCTCCTGAGTGAGGTTGCATTCTTCCATCAGCCGCTGAAATCCAAGCGCTGTCTCTATAGCATCCAGGTCCTCTCTCTGAATGTTCTCCACAATGGCCATTTCGAGCATAAGGGTGTCTTCGGCCTCACGGATATAAGCGGGGATTGTCTGAAGACGGGCCAACTTGGCTGCTCTAAAACGTCTTTCGCCACTGATGATCTGGTATTGTGAGGGACCAATCTTACGTAAGGTAAGGGGTTGAATGATGCCCAGAGTACGGATTGAGTCAGCCAGTTCCAGCAGACCCTCTTCGTCAAATGAGAGGCGCGGTTGCCCGGGGTTAGGCACAATCTGGCTCAGAGGTACTTCGCAAATGGATGCAGGATTGCTTCTTTCAGGGGGAGGAGTGGGTCGGTATTCAGTATGTTGACGGATATCGCCGGTATCTCCCAGGAGTGCTCCGAGTCCTCTTCCTAATGCTTCTCTTTTTGCCATGACTGGTTCTTTTTTATTATTTCCTTCGCGAGCTCCAGGTAGTTTGATGCTCCGGGTGAGCCTACATCATAGAGGATTGCAGGCTTGCCGAAGGAGGGAGCTTCGCTCAAACGAATGTTTCTAACAATAATCGTGCTGAAGACCATTTCTTTGAAGTGAGTCTTTACCTCTTCTACCACCTGGTTGTGCAAACGGAGGCGGCTGTCAAACATCGTGAAGAGAAATCCTTCTATGTTTAGAGCGGGATTGAGGCGGTTCTGGACAAGTTTAATGGTATTAAGCAGTTTGCCGAGTCCTTCGAGGGCAAAAAACTCCGGCTGGACGGGAATGATTACCGAGTCGGCTGCTGTAAGTGCATTTACAGTGATTAATCCCAAAGATGGGGCGCAATCCAGAATAATATATTCATAACGGTCACGTATCTTAGCCAGTGCGTGTTTAAGCACCGATTCGCGATTGTCGACATTGAGCATCTCTATCTCTGCGCCCACAAGGTTGATATGGGAAGTAATGAGATACAGATAATCTAACTCTGTGGGCATAATGGTTTGCTCGATATCCTTTTGTCCGATAAGAACCTCGTAGAGGGTATTACCGGAGTCGGAGTCGGGGTTGAAATTGAGTCCTGAGGTGGTGTTGGCCTGAGGATCCGCATCAATCAGCAGGGTTTTCCTCTCCAGCACTGCCATTGAAGCTGCAAGGTTAATAGCTGTGGTGGTTTTACCTACTCCTCCTTTCTGATTTGCTATTGCAATAATTTTTCCCATATATGCTCTGAATTTGTTCCAAATAAAAAGCAAATTTACAAATTCTTTTTCTTAAGATAGGTATTTATGTTAATTTTGTGCAGAAAAATGATTCCGGAGCAAGTATGTCAGAGACATGGAAAGTTATAGTAAGCAGTATGTCGGGTGGCGGCAAAGCGGGTCAGGAATGGCCGGAAATAGCAGCCCGTCTTGAAGCTCGAGGTATTGCATACTCAATCTCTTATACAAAGTACCGTTTTCATGCGAAAGAAATTGCAATAGAGGCTTTGAAAGAGGGTTTCAGGCGGATTATTGTAGTTGGTGGAGATGGAGCATTGCATGAAGTGCTCTCAGGTATAATGTCACAGAGTGAGGTTCCTTCAAATATGATAACAATTGCTATCATTCCTGTCGGTTCAGGTAATGACTGGGCACGTTTGCATGAGATTCCCAATGGCTATGATGATGTAACGGATGTCATTGCCAGAGGTAAAACAGTATTGCAGGATGTGGGTAAAGTTGAATCCTTTATGAATGGAGAACCCTTTATCTCTTATATGGTAAATATTGGTGGATTGGGATTCGATGCTCAGGTTTGCCACGATTTTGATAAGAATAAAAAAGAGGGCAAGGCGACAAGTGATGCCCTCTATTTCAAGTGTCTTCTCAAAGGTTTTATGGGACATAGTGCACGAAAATTCCGTATAGTGACCGACGGTACTTTATTCTATGACGGTTTGGTGTTTTCTGTAGCGATGGGTATAGGAAAGTATTCCGGTGGTGGAATGTTGCAGACTCCCGGTGCTGTTTTTGACGATGGTCTGATCGACCTGACGGTCATAAAAAAGATCTCTAAATTCAATATTATGCTCAAGATCCCTTGTCTATTCAAGGGCAATATATACAATATGAAAGAAGTTCTTCACACCAGGGCGCGTGTTATAGAGATTTCCGCAGAGCCGGAATCATTTGTTGAGGTTGATGGTGAGACTGTAGGTATTAGTCCCATTCGGGTAGAAGTAATTCCTGCAGCTATAAGAGTCATTACTAATTTGTAACATTTTATCAGTATGAAAATAATAGTTGGAAAATTGAGAAAAGTGCTGCCTTATCTGGCAGCAGCTGCTATTTTTATCCTTCTTGCTGTAGTGTACTGCCGCCCTGTGCTATCAGGTAAAGTGCTCAGACAGGGAGATATCTACCAGTGGAAAGGAATGGCGCAGGAGGTGAAAGAATACTATAATAATACAGGCAATGTTTCAAACTGGAGCGGGTCTATGTTTTCCGGTATGCCGGCATATCAGATAACCAGGATTCCTCCGCAGAGTGGTTTTGCCGGAGTAATGTTCAAGGTTTTGCACTTCTTCCACAAACTGGTACACCTCTTTTTTAATTCGTTACTTGCGATAATTATCGGATATTTCGTGGGTTTTTATATACTCATCCGCTCTTTTGATATAAATAAATGGCTCTCAATAGTGGGATCCATTGCAATTACACTTTCATCCTATTTCTTTATAATAATAGTTGCGGGACACGAGTCTAAGGCACTGACGCTCGGATTAATGGCCCCTGTAATTGCCGGATTTTATCTGATATTCCAAAGGAAATATCTATGGGGTGTTTGCCTGACAATGCTCTTTACTGCATTGGGTATATACAATCATCCTCAGATGGCATACTATATTTTTATGATGATAGGAGTGCTTGCCATTGTGGAGATCTGGCAGCATATAAAAGAGAAACAATTTAAGGATATGGCAATTGCTGTATTTCTTTTTGTACTCTCAGTGATTATAGGTGCAGGTACGGGTTATGGCAACTATAAGACAAATGCCGAGTATATGAAGGAGACTATGCGTGGTGGACACTCTGAGATTGTTAGAGAGGGGGCTCCTATTGGCTCCAACAATGAATCCGGATTGAGTTTTGATTATGCTACACAATGGAGCTATGGTGTTGGTGAGACTTTCACTCTTATGATACCAAACTTCAAGGGAGGAGCCTCCGGATCCGATATTGGTACTGATTCTAATTTTGCCCAGTCTCTTAAATCCAGGGGAGTGGATGCTCAAACTGTTAAATATTATTCCTCAATGGCACCCACTTATTGGGGAGAACAGCCTTTTACTGCAGGTCCTGTCTATGTAGGAGCAATAGTCTGTCTGCTCTTTGTACTTGGACTTTGCATAGTCAAAGGTCCCTATAAATGGGGACTATTGGTTGCAACACTCTTCTCAGTGCTTCTTTCCTGGGGTCACAATTTTGAGTGGTTGTCCAGGCTCTTTTTCAACTATTTTCCATTCTATAACAAGTTTAGAGCAGTTTCATCGATACTGATAGTGGCTCAGATAGCTATGCCATTACTCGGTTTCCTTGCCCTGAAAGAGATATTCGAGAAGAAAATAGAGATACGGGAACTTAAGAGAGCACTCCTGATAGCATTTGGTGTTACAGGAGGTTTATCTCTTTTCTTTGCATTATTTGGTGGAGTTATCTTCAACTTTACCTCCTCCGGAGACGCAAATATGGCTGCACAATTTCCTGCCTGGTTTATGGATGCTATTATAGATCAGAGGACAGCAATGTTTCGCAGTGACAGCTTCAGATCATTCGGATTTATCCTTGCAGCTGCGCTATTGATTTTCCTGTTTGCAAAACAAAAAATCAAACCTGCTCTATTTACTCTAATTCTCGGTGTTCTGATTGTCGGCGATATGTGGCCTGTCAACAGAAGATATTTTAACGATAATCATTTTGTTACCAATAAAGAGAACGATTCATATTTTCAGAAATTTGCATACGAAGAGGAGATTCTAAAAGATACGGATCCCCACTTCAGGGTATTAAACCTTACGACAAACACCTTTAATGAGTCACGTACATCATATTACCTGAAATCATTGGGAGGGTACCATGCGGCTAAACTTCGAAGATATCAGGACCTGATAGACGAGCATCTCACAAATATGAATCATAAAGTGATTAACATGCTCAATACTAAATACTTGATCGTTGAGCAAAATGGGACTGCCGTACCGATGCTGAATGAAGAACGTTTGGGTAATGCCTGGTTTGTAGATAAGTTAATCTCTGTAGATACCCCTAATGAGGAAAGTGATGCGCTTAACACTATTGATTTGGCTGTTGAGGCTGTAACCGATAAGAAATTCTCCGAATTTATAACAAACCCTGCCACACCTGCTGATTCTTCAGCTTTCATAGAATTAACCTCTTATGCTCCTGATGTTTTAACTTACAAGAGCAACTGTGAATACGATAAGACAGCAGTTTTCTCGGAGATATATTATCCTTATGGTTGGAAGGCTTATATAGATGGCATTCCGGTTGATCATTTTCGCGTCAACTATCTGCTCAGAGCACTCAATATACCTGCAGGTAATCATGAGATTCGTTTTGAATTCCGTCCGGATTCAGTAATAAAGGGAAATACAATCTCTGCGGTATTCACATTACTTATGGTGCTGGTGATTGTAGCATCCTTATCTTTTGCTTGCGTGAAAAATTGCAGAAACAGAGAGCAACAAGAGTAATAATTTCAAAAATGGGAGTAATCATCAGACAGAGTCTTAAAGGAACTTTGGCAAACTATATTGGAGTTGCCATTGGTTTCTTTACTACTTTCTTTATTCTTGTTCGTTATCTTACGCCTGAAGAGATTGGCCTGACCAGAGTGATTCTGGATGCGGCGGTTCTACTTGCCGGTTTATCCCAATTGGGTACAAATTCATCCATAATGAGGTATTTCCCCTATTTCAAGGATGAAGAGAATAAAGATAATGGTTTCTTTTTCTGGACCCTGATTATCCCTCTGGTCGGTTTTATTCTTTTTACCCTCCTATTCATTCTATTCAAGGCACCGGTATCTGAGTTTTTTTATGAAAAATCACCTTTGTTCGTTGACTACTATTATTTGGTGATTCCTATAGCATTTTGGATGCTTTATAATACGGTATTTGAGTTCAATGCTAGTGTATTGTTAAAGATTGCAGTTCCACGCTTTATAAAGGAAGTTGGCTGCAGGATATTTTTGCTTGTCACATACCTGTTATATGGATTTGACGTTATCAGTTTTGATGGTGTAATCAAAGGTTTCTCCATAATATACTTCTTATGTACATTATTGAATATTGGGTATCTGATATCATTGAAACGGGTCTCATTTAAGCCATATTTCAAATTTCCGACCCCTGCATTAAGAAAAGATTTTACATTCTATACGCTATTTTTGGTTACTGCTGCAGTTGTAGGTCTTATAACTCCGAGTATCAATACTTTTTTCGTATCGGCCAAGATGGGACTTGAGTCTACCGGAGTTTTTACAATTGCCTTATATATCGTTGCTATTATTGAGATGCCATATCGATCTCTCGGTGTAGTTTCACTCCCATCTATATCTCATGCGATGAAAGATGGGGACTTGAAACTTACTAATCAGTTGTGTAAGAGCGTCTCTCTGCATCAGCTCATTATATCGGTTTTCATTTTTATGGTGATATGGATGAATATCGATATTTTCTTTGAATTGCTTCCGAATGGGGATAGATACTCCGGTGGCAAAATGGTTATCGCTATACTGGGATTTTCCAGAATTCTGCACTCTTCGTTAAGTATTGCCATTTCTGCGCTGGGATTTTCAAAGCATTACTATTTCTCTCTCATCTATACCTTTATTTTGACTTTTGTGGCAATTGTTTTGAACAACAAATTGATTCCTATCTATGGAATTAATGGAGCTGCGTGGGCCACCTTGATCTCCTATTTTGTGGCTTATCTGTTTCTTTTGCCATTTTTATATTTTACAACAAAAGTTTCAGTTTTCTCAAAGAGACAGATAACAGTGGTTTTTATTTTCCTGATAATGTTCTTAATGGAATACTATTGGGACAGATTGTTTGAAATGCCCTCTTCAATTGGGATGAAAATAGCCTTCTATTGCGTAAAAACAATAGTAATCTGTTCTTTGGGGATAGTTACTGTTTACTTTAGTAAAGTCTCGGCAGATATAAACAGGATTATAGAAAAGATTCTTAGAAGAAGGTAGGGTTATTCCTCCTCAAGGGGTAATATATACTTGTCTTTATATAGTTTGCCTAAAATAAGCCTCATTGCAGATACCGTAAAAAGAAATAGCTTTTTGGAACCCAGCAGTTTCTGGTAATTAACGCCGTGTGCTTTTAGTCCGCCAATTGAAATTGTGTAAGTAGTATAGGCAAAATATTGATACATTTGTTCCTCAAATGTGGCTCTCTTGAAATCCATAATGTAGTATCCGAATTTCCGGATAAATAGGTTCTCTTTTGGCTCAAGAGCAGATTTAATTAGCGGTACGATTTCCTCTTTCGTTTTTGGAATATGGCAAATATCCGCGTAATAGTATAGTGATGCTCCGAGAAGAATAACAGGTTTTTGCCAATATGCAGCCTCGACTCCCATAGTAGAACCAAATACTATGACTTTTTCAGCCGCATCCATAAGTGCATAAGTGTCAATTTTATCGGTTGCAGGGATTACTGTTACATTGGGAAAGCGATCACTCAATTTATACAAGTCAGTATGGTACTTATATCCAATCTTAGAGAGATTTGGATGTACTCTGAGGTAAAAGTGATAATCCGTGTTTTCCTTAAAGTTGTCAAGAATAAAATTAATTCCCTCAATTTGAGACTCAAATAGGGCTAGTTTGTCGAAATCGCCGCCTACTGCCGCAAATTCATCTTCTGATGAATTGAAAATAGCAATATTATGTTTTGAGTTGTCCCAATCTTTTGGAAGGAGGCCAAATTCCTGATGTGCAGTATAAACTTTATCTCCTGCAGGTTTTTTTTCTCGCCTTTTGATAAAAAATGAATCTGCAATTTCTCTTTTCTCATCTTCGTCAAGAGGGGAGTTATCCCACTTTTCAGTAATAACCTTATGCCTGTATTTGATGTTGTGAGGTAGATTGTTCTCAAAAACTACTTTAAATGATTTGTTGGGATTGTTACTGGGATGAACCTCCAGCACATCTATAGGAACATTTAAATTCTTGCAGGTATCAAAAAGAACCCTTGTTTCCAGCAATCTCCCATTGAATAGTAATACCTTATCGGGTTTTAATTCTGAAAGAATATTGATTGAGGCATTTGTCAGAGTGTGTCCCTGGTCAAGTAAATTATCAAAATAGAGCTTGCTTTCAGATGTTATTTTGGGATGTAGATTTCTGGTGCTGTCAATATAAAATGACATTGTCGCCAGACCGATATTGGCATCACGATAGGTAGTACTTCGTAGTTCTTTTGATGAAGTATAATTCCATTCAGTTTTTTTCTTTTTATCCTTTATATAATCAGCTAAACTTATCCTCTTTATTCTCTTATCCAGTACAGAAAGAGCTTTGGAATTCCAAAATTCGCAAGTTATACAAAGTCCTTTGTTGGCTTGCGGGTTACCCGAGCAACAATTCATAATATGTTTGCCAAACCTTTTGCCACAGGTCAAAAAATAGACTTCATGACCCTGATTTGCCATTTTTTGCGCCTCATCGCTAAGGACTCCATAGGCAATTTTGTTGTATAATATGCAGGTCGAATAAAACAGAACTTTCATATAACTTTATTCATCAAAAACTCAATCTATATCGAGTATCGTGCCTCCCCAAGAGTAACCCACACCAAATCCGGACAGCATAATTTTTCCTTTCAAATCGCCCGACTTGCGAGCTTCTGTCAAAGCTATCGGTATAGTGGATGAAACTGTATTTCCTACGCTCTCCATAAAGTAGAAGAAGCGGTTTTCATCAATTTTCATCTTCTTCCTGAGAAAATTGAGCATAAATTTATTGGCCTGATGAAAGACAAACAGGTTGATATCCTCTTTGCTTACATTATTTCTAGCGAGGAGATCCTCTACCATAACAGGAACTATTTCCTGAGTAAAACTGAAAATTTCACTGCCATCCATATAGAGAAAATCATCGGAAACTGGATTTCCATTCTCATCGTAACTAATGTTGCCCGATAGCTCTGTTTGTCTGAAGGCTCCCGTTTTAGTTATAAGATTTTGGGCTCCGGAACCATCTGTTCCCAGTGAAAATTCTCCTATTTTTGCAAAACCCTCAGTAGAGATAAGTGTGGCGGCAGCTGCATCACCGAAAATTGTCCGATTGCCCTTGTCTTTTGTATGTATATGCTTAGTATATGTTTCTGATGTAAGAAGAAGCACATTACGGGCGATTCCAGAAACAATGAGCCCCTTTGCGAGTGCAAGACCGTAGATGTATCCTGAGCAGCCAAGGTTGAAGTCTAAAGCACCTGCAGATGTGGGTAAGTTGAGTCTATCCTGAATAATACATGCTGTAGTAGGGAGAAAGTAGTCCGGTGATTGTGTGCAAAGCATCAGAAAATCAATATCGGCAGGACTTATCTTGTTTTCTTCAAACAATTTATTAGCTGCCTTAAATGCCATATCTCCGGCTGTTTCGTTTGGAGCGGCAATATGGCGCTGGGAAATACCGATTTTGGAAGAGACTTTTTCAACACTCCACTCGGGGAATTCTTTTACCAGTTCTTCATTGGTCAAAACCTTTTCAGGTAGATAATAAGATAATGCTTTGATATATGTTTCCATAACTATATGCAGGTGTAACCTCCGTCAATTATTATATTTGATCCTGTCATCCAAGCTGTAGCATCAGAGAGTAGATAAACGGCAGTCCATGCGATATCATCTGGTTTGCCATATCTCCCCAGAGGGTAATTCAACCTGTCTTTTTCAAGTTGCTCATAGGAAACCATTCCTTCCTTCATAATTGCAGTTTCGACCATTCCAGAACTGATACAATTGACTCTTATTCCCCTTGGAGCCAACTCTAGAGCCAGGGATTTTGACATTGCCGCTATCGCTCCTTTTGATGCAGAGTAGGTTGCGATACCTATCGCTGATACCATTCCACCTGAAATTGACGAGATGAAAACTACTGATGCATTTTTATTTAACTGTTTGCGTTTTATGAAATTTTGAGTCAGAGTAGTGGGCGCAAAGAAATTTACTTCCATAACGGAATCTATAAAATTCCTGTTGTTGAAACGGAATGGCACATGACTTATGACACCTGCGCAATTTACAAGGCCATCAATGTTGCTCGCAAATTCTGTCAATGCCTCAATTTGGGAGTCATCTGTCAAGTCTGCTGTATACATTGCATTCTCGCTACCATCCATCATCGAGATGGTTTCTGCCAGACGAACCTCATTTCTTGCAGTAATAAGTACCTGTGCGCCCATTCTGGAACATTCTATTGCAATGGCTCTGCCAATACCTGAAGAGGCCCCTGTGACCAGAATTCTTTTCCCATTTAATGAAAATGGATTATAGGATTCTTTGCTCATAACTCAATTAATAAAGCATTATTTTTTGCTTTCAACAAGGTTGAAGAGATCCTTTATTGTGTTTGAATTGCGGATATCATCCCCTTTAATCTTGACACCATACTCTTCATCCACCATAGCTATTATTGTCAAAGCCAGAAATGAAGACCATTCGTCAAACTTTTTGAACTCAGTCTCGGCTTTAAATTCAGAAGAATCTGTTTCATCAAACTGAAGAGCGAAAAGCTCTATAAATTTTTTAATATCCATAATCTAAGGTTGTTTATTTGGCTTTAATATTTACCCGTTTATTATTCAACTGCAAATTGTTCAGAATTTTAAGATTGTGGCAGGATTTCCCATATAAGTATTTCCATCCTTGACTTTTGTCATCAGTACACTTGATGCTCCAAGACGAACTCGGTTGCCAATTTTTATTTGTTGTAGTACTACACTGGAAACACCAAAAAAGTTGCGATTACCTATTGAAACGTTACCAGCTATTCTTACAGAAGGCATTAAAGAATTAAAATCTCCAACAGTCACATCATGGCCAATGTTAATCATACCATTAAAAATATTGAAGTCTCCAATACTTACATTGCATGAAAAGAGACAACCGGTGCAAATAATATTACCTTTTCCAAATGTGATATTGTCTTTATCAAGAAATACTGTATCTGGAGCAAATAGGTTTGGGAAAACGATGTTCTCGTTCTTGATCTCGTTTGCAACCTTAAAAACAGATTCTGGATTACCTATTGCAATCACAATATTCAGTTCGCTCTTCCATTCATTTAATTCAGGGACATCCCCTAGTACTTTGCCGTATTTATTTGCTTCTCCTATCTTGCTATCACGATTGAAAAAGCCAATAAAATTCCAGGTAGGTTCCTTTTCATTAATGCGGTTTATCAGACAGGCTACCTCCTTTGAAAATCCGCCACCACCGTAAATTGCAATGTCCTTCATTATTTCTCTGTTATATGTCTTACCAGTTCGTTTGCTTTCTTATAGTCCTCGTTTTTTCCGATATCTATCCAATAACCGGTGATAGGAAATCTAATAACTTTCAAGCCTCGTGATATCAAAAGTTCAATCAGATCGGTGGCATTGAAAAACTCGTTATCGGGAATCAGAGAGAGCATTTCTTTTTTTATCAGATAGAGTCCCGCATTTGCATAGTAATCGTAGGTCGGTTTTTCAGCAAGAGCTGTAATTAAATCCTCTTCAATCTCAAGAATGCCGTATGGAATAGAGACGGAGTAGGGGATAGCTGCCACTGACATGTCTGCTTCGCTTTTCAAAAAGTCAAGGTAAAAATCTTCATAATTGACATTTGTGAATAAATCTGAATTCATCACCAAAATAGTGTCGTTATGGAATGTTTCCACAAATTTGACCGATCCGATTGTCCCCAGGTACCTGGGTTCTCTAACGGTATTGACTTTTACGCCATTCTTTGGCTCAGAAAAATGCTCTTCCAACAGCTCTTTGAGATAATTTACAGTAACTGAAATATGCTTTATGCCATAGGAGAGCAAACGGTCAATATTATGGTCAATGATAGCTTTATCTCCCACTTTAAGAAGTGGTTTGGGTGTGTTGTCTGTTAATGGTCTAAGACGTTCTCCTTTTCCTCCGGCCATAAGGACTGCATCAATGGGGAGCATAGACTTGTATGCCCTCAAATCTATCAATTCAACAAGATGATGATTGTGATCGAGGATAGGCAGTAGAGTGATATTGGACGATTCTTTCATTTCTTTGAAACTTAAAGCGTTTATCTCACTTTCAAATAAAAAGATAAACTCCTTTTTCATTATATCACAAATCTTAGAATCCAATGTGCAGCCGGCAACAATGGCCCTTCGAAGATCACCATCCGTAATGGATCCTATTAAACGCCGATTATTGTCCGTTACAAAAAGATTTAGTCTATACCCAGGGAGCTTGTTGAGGCGAACATAAGCCTCTTTAATTGTAGCAGTTTCAGGTATTAGATAATTGTCATTTGTCATAATTGTTTATGTTTCATTTTATTCATGATCGCTTCTGCGAGCATAAAGTCATATATATCATCTATATCAATGGATGATTCTTTTGTCATTACATATTTTACACGTCGTGTAAAACCTGACATTCCCTTTTCTTTAAGTGAATTTATGTTTATTACATATATTGCTCCATTATATTCATATAAAGTGGGAAAAGCACCAATTATAGAGCTCTTTCGAAGTGAAAGATCAAGGAATCCATCATTATTTTCCTCGCAAAGTATTTTAGATACATTTGACTCTCTCACACTTACTACCATATCAATATCATCAGAGTATAGAGAGAGGGCTTCACGCACCTCTTCTATTTTCCTCAAAGGTGACGTTGGCTGGAGAAGAAGTAATTTACTAAAGTGTTTGCCTTGTTTTTCGTAGAAATCTATAGCATGTATTAATACGTCACTTGTTGTGGCAGTATCGGAAGAAAGCACATCAGGACGGACAAAAGGTACTTTTAAGCCATATTTTTCCACAACATCAATAATGTTGACGTCATCTGTTGAAACACATATATTTTCATCGTTTGTTATTGCCCTTGCAACATCAATAGAATAACCTATCAAGGGTTTACCACAAAGTTCCTTGATGTTTTTGCCGGAAAGTCTTTTGCTGCCACCACGAGCTGGAATAATGATAAGTATATCGTTTCTCATAAGTCGAAAAAAGTTTTTCTGCAAATGATATTCAAGTCAGCATTTTTCAGTTGCTTGAAAATTAATTGAGCTGAATTTGGTTTGAAATATGGATTTTCGTAAAGCTTAACGGCATCTTGAGTCTTGGGAGAAAGACATGTTCGAATTCCTTTAACAATATCTTCGCTTTTAGTGCTGCAATTCATTACCGATTGTGAAGTCACTCTGCCTTTTTGGCGATTGCCTATATTCAGAGTCGGTATGCCGAAAGAAGGGACTTCGATAATTCCACTGGAAGAGTTGCCTACGACTGCCTTGACAAACTGCAGTACTGAAAGATAGCGTTTAAGCCCTATTGAGGTGAAGGCTTTTGAACTATTGGGATGCTTTTTAACATATTCTTCAATGGCCTGTACGATTGGTTGATATCCCGTGTCTGAATTTGGCATCGTAAAGATTACCCTCAGGTCAGGGTACAGTTCGAGAGCTGAAAGTAATTCATGGATATCATGTTTAGAATCGCCCCCCAGAGTTTCAGGATGGTAGGTAACAAGGATTGTTTTATTATCAAATCGGAAATCTAGAGAACGCTCAAGTTCCTCTTTCTCCATCAATGGTATTTGCTTGATATTCTCTACTCCGATAGATCCGACATTAAAGACTCTTTCCGGATTCTCGCCAAGCTGTATGACGCGTTTGCGGTAATCTTCGCATGAAGTAAAATGCAATAAACTCATTTTTGTTATGCAGTGGCGGATTGCATCATCGTAAGCTCCCTCAGTGACTTCCCCTCCATAAAGGTGGGCTATCGGAATCCTGGAAATCAATGCTGCTGTGGCAGCTGCAAGCATTTCATATCTGTCACCTAGAATGACTATCAGATCAGGTTTGAGTTCAGAATATGCTAAGGCAAATCCTTCAATCCCCTTTGACATTGCCTTAAGTGTAGAAACAGGGGAGTCCTCCGCAACTTCATCAATAATCGGGACTTTTTTGTCAATTATAAATCCATCACTCTCTATTTCCCGATATGTATCACCAAACTTTGGCGAGAGATGCATGTTTGTAGCAATAATCTGCAAAAGCATGGTTGAGTCATCCTGCACAAGGCGCATGAGACGACTTAAAAGGCCATACTCGGCACGTGTTCCTGTTATAAAGCAGATTTTCCTCATATCTCAATCAATTGGTCTTCTAAAAAATCTTTTTTTGCTCTTTGTCCTATAACTTCATCCCATTTCATTGGAGAGATACCATTTCCAGGTCGCTTTACAGTAAGATTTTCTTCTGTAAACAGCTCGCCTGCTTTAATATCTTTTGCTGCGATGATACTCTTTCTGGCAATTAAAATGTTTTTTCGCTCACTTGCAGTCACACTTTTCTTATCACTACCCAATGCCATCTCAATATTTCGGATCGCTTTAACCATTGCATTTAATTCGTGCGGTTCAAGTGATGCTATGTGATCCGGTCCCGGCAATGTTTTGTCAAGTGTAAAGTGCTTTTCAATGATATCAGCGCCCATAGCTACTGCTGCAATCGGAACTTCTATTCCTTCGGTGTGGTCAGAATAACCTGTTTTTACGCAAAATCTTTCTTTGAGAGTCTCCATAGCGCGAAGGTTGACATCATGCATAGGAGTTGGGTACTCTGTATTACAGTGGAGAAGTGAAATGCTATCTAAAGGTAAACCGTTATCTGTCAAGACCCTCAATGCTTCTTCAATTTCTTTAAGCTCGCACATTCCGGTGGACATGATAACAGGAGTGCCAAGTTTAGCAATTTTGCGCAGATAGGGTAGATTAGTGATTTCTCCTGACGGAATTTTAAAATAATCCATCTCAAATTCACTCAGGAAATCTACAGATGGCAGGTCAAAAGGTGTTGAAAGGAATTTAACACCTGTCTCGTCACAATATCTTTTAAGTAGGGAAAAATCGTCAAATGTAAGTGATATCTTCTCAATCATTTCAAGCTGACTTTGCTCACTGCCAATATTCTTTTTCTGATAATCAGCCATTACTGCAAATTTGGATGTCAGTAACCTTGGAATACCGGTCTGAAACTTTACATAGTCAGCTCCGGCTTCTTTTGCAGCATCAACAAGTTGTTTTGCCATTTCAAGACTACCATTGTGATTCACCCCGGCTTCAGCTATAATGATAACTTTGTTCACTTGATCTGATTTTCGTATAATAAATGTATGTTTACACTACTTGGAATATTCACAACCCTATCCGCAAACCATTCGGTGTTTTTAAGTCCGTCTGTCTGGCAGTTGCGGAACATCGGGAGTCGATTCATAAGTTCCCAGATAGGGCGTGTCATAATTCCGTTGTTGTTGGTATATTGTAGAAAACTGTCACGTGTTTTCTTATCTTTCATAATCAGCGCATTGAGCCAATAATTTGAGCGACAGCCTGCCGGTTCGGCGAAGAACTCAATTTCCTCAATTTCTTTGAAAAAAGCAGCATAAGAGGAGGCTGTTTCTCGTTTGTTGAGCACAAATTGTTCAAGGTTCTCCATCTGAGCGCATCCGAGAGCTGCATTGATATTGGGCATGCGGTAATTGTAGCCCACTTCGTCGTGGTAAAACTCCCACTTATGAGGCCTTTTGGCCTGTGTCGTAAGATGCTTTGCGCGGATGGCAAGTTTTTCATCATTGAAAAGGAGCATTCCTCCACCACCTGTTGTAATGGTTTTATTGCCGTTAAATGAAATGATACCTATACGGCCGAAGGTGCCGGTATGTTTTCCTTTATAGAATGAGCCAAGACTCTCGGCGGCATCTTCGACAAGTTCCAGATGCCATTTGTTGCAAATCTCCATAAGCTCATCGAGGTGTACTGGATGACCGAATATATGCATCGGCACGCAACAGCGGATCCTATGGCCGGTACTCTTGTTGAAACACTCATCTCCGTGCAGTGCAGCGTTGGTATTCATCCAATGATCTACAGCTGTAGGGGAGAGGCCCATTGTATCTTTGTCCACATCAATGAAGATCGGATGAGCTCCAATGTAACTGATCGCATTACAGGTTGCCACAAAGGTAAGAGCCTGGGTGATCACTTCGTCATTGCGCTCCACACCGGCAAGCATCATAGCCAAATGGAGGGCATTTGTGCCATTAACACACACCACAGCTTTTTTTGCGCCTGTGTACTCAGCCACCATCTCTTCAAATCTATCGACAAACTTTCCTACACTTGAAACGAAAGTGGAATCGATGCACTCCTCCAGATATTTTTTCTCATTTCCGGTAAATACAGGAGCACTTAGAGGAATGAAATCCTGTGATTTATAGAGTTCTCTGATATATGACCCAATCTTGCTGTACATTGTTCATTACATTTTTTGGTCCAGGTTTTTGCCCTTTTCTTCATGTTCGAAAGTGGGTAGAAAACTGCATAAAAAATTGACGATATCGGCTTTGGAACATTCCGCAAAATCAAAAAGCAATTCTAGCTTTGAAAGGAATTCGGATATCTCATTAACTGAGCAGTTAACCTCACACTTAATTACTCCTAGCGAAGAATATCTATCCAAATCCACATTTTCCCCGGGTACGAAAAATTCTTCGAAGTCCTTTTCACCGGTAGTGTCGCTCTTGAAGTAAAATACAGGATACTCGTTTTCATCATCTTTCATCTGTGAAGCAAACAGCCTTGCTTCGCTTTCATTGCTGAACTCTTTTTTCGTATATCCAAGTTCCTCCACAAACTTATCGCAAATTGCAGAAAAAGTGATCATCTGCTCTTCTTCGAGCTTTGGAAAAAAAATCTCTCCACTCTTGCCGATAATACATGCAAGCATACATATTTCTCCGCTCTCTTGTGGTGAAACAAAGTATCTCCTCACATCTGATGGCGCAACCAGAGGCTGCTTTTTCATCATTCTGCTGATCCAGCTGTCAGGAAGGGAGCCATTTGAAAATGCAACGTTCGCAAATCTGGCAGTCGTTACCGGAAAACGGTCGCAGTAGGACATCACCAATTTTTCCATCAGGAGTTTGCTGGCTCCCATTATATTTACGGGATTTGCCGCTTTATCCGTTGAAACACAGAAAAAATGATTAGGCGGGTATTTGGACAACAGATCCATCAGACCTTTAGCCTTTAAGACATTGTTCGTAATAAGTGCCTGTACGGAAAGCGTGTCCCGTTCACTGCGGACATGCTTGTGGGCGGAAAAATTTGCTACTATGTCAAAACCTTTCTCCCGTACAAAAAGTTGTTCAAACAAAGGGCTGGCAAAGTCAAGTGTGTATGTGCGGTAATCATCGGGCACAAACATGCCCTCGGTAGATCTGAGGTCTCTGGTTAGTTCTGCAAGTCCATTTTCGCTCAAGTCAATGACTACAAGGGAAGAGGGCTTGAAAGGAAGTATGGCTTTTATGAATGATGATCCTATACTGCCGGCTCCTCCGATTACGCATACTCTCTTGTCATTGATTGCATATTCAAGTTGCTGCCTGTTGGCTTCAATGTCTTTTATAAAAAGACTTTGATTCCGTTTGGTGACGTGTTTAGAAATGAATTTATTTATGTCAAACATAAGGATTTGCGCGATTTATTCTTAACTTTCAAAGGTAGTAATAATTTCTTGTAAATCATTGACGATTTTAGTGAAGGTTTTTTATGCCATTAACTACCGCTTATTCATTCGGTGGGGGACTTCTCAGATTCAAAGTTTATCCTCTCTTCCTCTATAACCAGTGGCCTTTTCATTATGCGTGTGTTGACACTCATAACATATTCGCCCACCAGACCGATAAAAACAAGTTCCACGGCATTAAGGAAAAAGAGTCCGATCATCATTGGCATTATACCTGCTGAAAATCTGTCCCAATAGATTAATTTAAGTACCAGATAGACCAAACCGACCAGAGTTGAGAGTATCGCCAAGATAAAGCCGATTATTGTTACAAGATGCATTCCCACCTTTGTGTATGAGGTAAAACTCAACATAGCTGCCTCAAACAAACTCATAAAGTTGTTTTTTGTTTTTCCGGCCCTTCTTTTTGCTTGAGTATACTCAATCGAAACTCTTTTATAACCCAGTTCTGCGACTATTCCTCTTAAAAAAGGAGTTGGATCATCCAGGTTTTTCAGCACATCTATAAATGATTTATCATAGAGTCCGAAGCCGGTAAAATGCTCAATCTGCTCTATTGATGACATCTTTTTAATTATCTTATAATAGAAAGTCCTGAAGAAACGCATTATTGGATTCTCCTTACTCTTTGTCTTTATGCAAGAGACTATTTTAGCTCCCTTTTCCCACTCTTTTACCAAAAGCGGTATCATTTCGACCGGATCCTGAAAGTCACAGCACATCAATATTGTACAATTTCCTGTAGTCTGCTGTAATCCATAGTATGGACTATTGAATTGCCCAAAATTTTTTACATTGAAAATTGCTTTCACCTTGGGATTTCTTCTGCAAACCTCCCTAATTAGCGGTCGAGTACTATCTTTAGAATCATTGTCTATAAAAACTATCTCGTAATCATAATTGGGCAGATTGGTCTCCATTTCATTAGATACGGCCGCAGCAATCTGTACTACATTCTCTTCCTCGTTATAGCAAGGAATCAATACGCTTATTTTTTTCAAAATCACTTTATTCATTTTCATCAATTTGGGGTGAAGGTTGGTTGATGGGCCTGTTGTATTCCAATTTTGGAGAGACTGTTGTCAGACCATCTATTTGGTATTCATAGAAAAGGTTATGAACATCCATATCTTTCATAATAGTACCCAATGATTTTTCATTTCTTGCCACATAATTCAACCCATAAGCTTTTGCAATTCCTTCATAGTCAGGGTTTATGAAGCCGCTCTGTGCAGTTGTTCCTTTCATTCTTCCTTCAAAGTATAATGATTGAAATTGGGTTATCATGCCAAGTGCGTTATTATTAAGCACGATTGTTTTAATGTTGAGATTGTATTGGGAGATAAGAAGCAGAGATTGAATTGACATATGAAGTCCTCCATCTCCGGTAATGGCGTAGATTGTTTTATCCGGGCTTGCGAATGCCATTCCAATGGCAACAGGAAGCGAGAATCCCATAGGTGCAAGGCCTCCGCTTGTGATGAATTTTTGTCCTTTCTTCAATTTAACCATCTGAGCAGCCCACATCTGGTTTTGACCGATATCAACCGTGATAATATCATTCTCTTTTGTGATATTGTTCAATGCCAGGAAAAATGTGTAAGGTGCTTTATTCTGAACAAATCTTTTTACCTCATTTTCCTGGTTGTACCTTGATTTTAAGAGTTGTATGCGTTGAGTCCACTCGGAGTTTACCGTTGGAGAGATATGGTGCTGCATCAAATTGTAAAGAAACTCTTCTAAGGAGGAGTTTATTTTTATCCGATTGGTTAATCTGTGATGTTCAAGTTCGTTTTTGTCAATATCCACATGGATAATTTTTGCTTTTGGTAAAAATTCTTCTACCATAGCGCCTGTCTGTCGGGTGTCTAATCGTGTTCCCAATGCCAATAACAGGTCGGCTTCCGCAATTGCCATATTTGCGCAACGATTTCCATAGCTGCCAATCATACCAATATAATTGGTATATGTTTCATTCGTTGCACCTCTACCCATCAGAGAGGTGACAACCGGTATATTTGTCTGTTTAATGAAAGAAGCAAGCAGCTCTTTACTTTTTTCGCTTTGACATCCCCCGCCTAACAGCAACATAGGCTTTGAAGCTGAGTTTATGATAGAAACCACATCCGAGAGATCATAGCTGTCAAGTTTTTCTTTTTCAGGAATATATGATTTTAATGTAGAGGTGTTAATCTCCGCCCTGGAAATATCCATCGGCAAATCTATGACAACCGGACCTTTTCTTCCTGTTGTAGCTATATGAACGGCTTTTTCCAATTCGTAACGCAAATTATCTGCATCATCAATCATTACAGCATATTTGGTAATTGGCCTAACAATACTAACTACATCCGTTTCCTGGAAACCCTGCTGACGAATCGGTTTATTATACTTGTATTCATAGGTATTAACCTGTCCCGTTATAAAAAGTACAGGTATTGAACCGAAATAGGCGTCTGCTATTCCAGTCATCATATTTGTAGCACCTGGTCCGCTCGTACAAATAGCTACACCGAACTTTCCACTTTCGAGGGCATAACCTTCTGCTGCAATAGCCGCAGTTTGTTCATGATATGTTTGAATATATCTTACATTTCCTGATTTTGCAAGGGAATCCACGAGGTGGGTTATCATCCCGCCGATATAACCGAAGACCACATTTACTCCTCTCTCTGAAAGGAATGAAACTATATAATCAGATGCTTTCATCCTTTTTCGTATTTATTATTAATCGCTGTAACCCCTCTTTTAGGCCGGTTCTTTCAAACTCCCCAAATGTAGAAATAAATTTTGAAGAATTTCCCAACATGACCATGGATTGTCCTTCACGATAGGGTAATGTCTTGGAAAACTCAATGTTGCTCTTTGTTATCTCTTTTATTGCGTCAAATAAATCAGAGAGCACAACCGGAACTGACGAAGCTAAATTGTAAATGCCGGAGCAATTTTCTTTCCCAATAATGCTCATTATTGCATTCGCAAAATCGAGAGCAAACAAATATGAGTAAACCTGCTCTCCTTTTGTTGTCTGCATAACAATCTCACCATTAAGGCATTTCGATATTATCGTAGGTATGAGCCAATCAGATCGCTGTTTTTCACCATAAACCGAAAAAATTCTAATCCATTGCCACTCGCAGAGATGTGATTGAGGATAATCCTCCAGTAAAAGACGACACTCATTCTTGGCTTTTCCATACTCAGAAATGGGGTTAATGGGATGATTTTCCTCTATACAGCCATTGTAATGGCCATATTCATCCTGACTACCTAATCCTATTATCCGTTTATAGGGATATAAATTAAGAAGATGTGAGAAAAATCTGACATTCTCACTTTGAACTTCTTTGTTGTTTCTATCTGCTGCGGTAACTCCTCCCCAGGCTGAATGTATAAAGAGATCGGGTTGGAAATCTTTAACTGCCTCTTCCCACCCGTTTTTATTAATTTCTACCCATTTTACGCGTTTTTCGATAGCAGGATCAAACAAACTTCTTGAGGTTGCACGCTTTAGAGATAAAATTTCGTGCCCTCTTGCAATAGCATCATTTGCTATGTGATATCCTAAAAAACCTGTCGATCCTGTTAAAAAAATCTTCATTTTCTCAAAAAACACTCTATTTCCTCTATGCAGAGGTTGTAAACATCCTCGTTTTTATATCTTTTATACCAGTCGGCTGTGAGAGCAATTGTTTGCTTTGCATCCAGCCGTGGGCGCCAGCCGAGACGATTTTTTGCCTTGGTAATGTCGAGCATCAGTATGGCTGCTTCATGTAGGGCGTTAGGATTGGATACATCTTTAAGGTCACCATATCCGAAACTCTCTATCATTGCAGTTGCTATATCCCACACATTAAGAACCGCATCCATCTCAGGGCCAAAGTTCCATCCCTCGCAATACTCTTTAGGTTTTTCCCACATCTTTTTGGCAAGCAAAAGATAACCGCTTAATGGCTCAAGCACATGCTCCCAGGGGCGCACAGCCTTTGGTGAACGTATTTCTATAGGTTTCCCGGCTTCAAGTGCACGTATACAGTCGGGAATGATACGGTCGAGAGCCCAATCTCCACCACCAATTACATTTCCCGCACGAACAGAGGAGAGAGACATGTTGTGTTTATTGCTATAATCTGTCGGGTTGAAATAGCTGTTTCTCCAGGATTGGATAGCCAACTCACAAGCTCCCTTTGATGAAGAATAGGGGTCATAACCACCTAATGGGTCCTCTTCTTTATAGCCTGTGAGCTTCTCCTTATTATCATAGCATTTGTCGGTCGTAATCATAACACCCACTTTTACACTCTTGGTGGCACGTATCGCTTCCATAATATTTATGGCACCCATTACATTGGTTTCATAGGTTTCCACCGGGATTTCATAACTCAAGCGAACAAGTGGTTGGGCAGCAAGGTGAAACACAATTTCAGGTTGGTATTCTACGAAAATCTGCTTCATAAGTGCGCCATCGCGAATATCTGCACGAATATCAGCTTTTATCTTCTTGCCTATGCCCGAGAGTACATAGTTGTCGCGGTCGGAGAAGGGATTTAAGGCAATGCCGGTCACTTCAGCGCCCAGTTCGTTTAGCCAGATTGAGAGCCAGGAGCCTTTGAAACCGGTATGTCCGGTCACAAGTACACGTTTGCCTTTGTAGAATTTGTTGAATATATCAATCACAATTATCAATATTTAGGTACGGATTGTTCCCATTTCTTCCAAGGGGCTTTATCTTCGAGTAAAAGCCGCTCCAGCATCATTTTTTCGCGAATATTATCCATGCACTGCCAAAAACCTTCGTGTACGTAGGACATCAATTCTCCCTCTGCTGCAAGTCTTTCCAACGGTTCACGCTCAAGGGCTTGATGATCGCCTTCCAGATAATCGAAAATATCGGGTTCAAACACCATATATCCTGCATTTATAGGAGCACCGTCTTTAATGTTTTTTTCGCGGAACGATTTTACTGCCATCTCTTTTGTGATGTCAAGTACACCCTTATCCAGTCCCATCTTAACAGCAGTAAGAGTAGCTTTTTTGCCGTGACTTTTGTGAAAAGCAATACGTTGATTGATATCTACATCACAAACTCCATCTCCGTAGGTCATCAAGAATGTTTCGTTGCCTATATAAGGTTGAATACGCTTGATACGACCGCCTGTCATAGTGTTGTAGCCGGTGTCAACAACTGTCACTTTCCATGGTTCACAAGCATTTGTATGTACTATTATCTCATTTTTACCGTTGCGGTAATCAAACGATATATCGCTCTTGAAGAGGTAGTAGTTGGCAAACCATTCCTTGATATACTCTTGCTTATAACCGGCACATATTATAAACTCTGTGTGTCCATAGTGTTCATATTCTTTCATAATATGCCAAAGGATGGGCATGCCGCCAATCTCAATCATCGGTTTTGGTTTGAATACCGACTCTTCGCTTATGCGAGTGCCGAAACCACCGGCAAGAAGAACTACTTTCATAATTTCCTTATATTGTTTTGTTACAAAAATCTTTGATAGAGTCAATCATATGTTGGAGCATTTCCGGAGTCATTCCCGGATAAACGCCGATCCAGAAAGTGTTGTTCATCACGAAATCGGTGTTCTTCAAATCGCCAACCACACGATAGCCTTGGCCTGAGGTACGCATCTCGTCAAATGCCGGATGCTTGAGAAGGTTGCCCGCAAAGAGGTTGCGGGTTTGAATCTTTTGATTTTCGAGATATTCGGTGATTTGGTTGCGTGTAAAACCCGCATTTTCCTCTACGGAAATTAGAAATCCAAACCAGGAAGGATTGGAGTTTTCGCCGGTTTTAGGAAGAATAAGTCCCGGAGTGCCTGTCAATTTATTATAAAGTATATTGAAATTACGGCGACGGGCTTCAACAATATTGTCCAGTTTTTCAAGTTGTGCACAACCAATCGCAGCCTGCATATCTGTTGCCTTTAGATTGAATCCAAAATGGCTGTAGACATATTTGTGATCATACCCTTTAGGCAGTTCTCCATATTGTCCCGTAAAGCGCTGTTTACAGGTGTTATCAACTCCTCCTACACACCAACAATCACGGCCCCAGTCTCTGAAGGATCTGCATATACGATCCAGTTCAGGGTTATCGGTATATACGGCACCGCCTTCACCCATAGTAATATGGTGAGGGGGATAGAAAGAACTTGTGCCAAGATCTCCCCAGGTGCCTGTTTTTTTGGTAATTCCATCGCTCGTATATTCGGATCCAAGTGCATCACAGTTATCCTCTATCAGCCATAAACCATGTTTGTCGCAGAAAGATTTAACGCTTTTAAGATCAAACGGATTGCCAAGTGAGTGGGCTATTATAACAGCTTTTGTGAGGGGAGATAGTGCCTCTTCAAGCTTTGTTACGTCAATATTATACTCAGGAATAGTAACATCAATGAATACAGGAATAGCTCCAAATTGAATAATTGGAGTGACGGTGGTCGGGAAGCCTGCCGCTACAGTAATTACCTCGTCACCCTTTTGAATACGACGGTCGCCTAATTTGGGTGAGGTAAGAGTATAAAACGCCAACAGGTTGGCAGATGATCCGGAGTTGGTCAAAGTGCAATGTTGCACACCAAGCCATTCGGCCATACGGCGTTCAAATTTGTTGGCCCATGGACCGGCAGTCAACCAGAAGTCAAGTGAGGCATCTACCAGATTGACCATTTCCTGATCGTCAAAAAAGCGTCCTCCATAGTTTACGAATGACTTTCCAGGCATAAATTCTTTTTTTTGTCCATGTACCTCTGCGTAATACTCACGGGTCAGTTCGAGAATCTGATTTTTTATTTCTTCTTTTCTATTCATGCGATGTTAATTCTTATTGCTATCGAAAAATTCCACTTTAATATTGAATTCTTTTTGCAAATACTCACTGTATTTAGTCGGATTTATTCTGTATAAATACTCCAGCAATATTGTCTTTGTAAAGCTCTTTGATTCGTTACTTATAAAAATACCTATTTCAGGTTTGCCGGGAATGACATCTTTTTGGTTATACATTTCAGAAATAAATTTTTCCTGTTTATATCTGTCTCCCACACTAATAGTCATAAAAAATTTATCCTGAAGTCCTGTAGCAATATGATACAAGCCCGACCATGAGTAAAATACTGAGGGTATGCTTGATTCCGCCTCCGCAACAATAACATTTCCTGCCGGTAGTGGGGTGTTTTTGAACATCAGTACAATAGCATCATTTCTATGAGAGTGGCGGATGCATTCAGCATATTGGGAAAAAGAATATGTCATTGATATTGAGACAAACAGCATCAATATAATTCTTCTCCATTTTCCCTCTTTTACTAAGTGATTTCCAGCAAGAACAATAAATGCAACCAATACAAAAGGAATAAATATCCCATGCCTGTCATCCATACTATCAAATTTAGGGACCTTTCCAATTGCAACATAAGCACCTATAGCGGACAGGAATAATAAAACAAATGCAATAAGTGTTTTTGAGGATAATTTTTCTCTTTCGTCATTAAAGGAGACTCTTCTCAATATTAGCCAAATAGCGGCTAATAACATCAGAACGACTAGTACTAATTGCTTTGATTGCATTATGCCGGCAAATTGGGTGAAAAGGGCTCCAATTGTATTGGCAAAAGCAAAAAGTATATTGAGTGGAAGCATTAACAGGGAATTAGCTGTGACGGAGTTATAGGATTCGGCAGCATATAGCCCCTGTGGTTGCCATAAAACAGATTTAATTGCAAATAATACGATACAAGGTATAAACCATAGGAAATTTAGCAATCTGTTTTTATTAAAAAGAAATCCGAATATGTTTTTAAGAGAATCCGGTAAAACAACCTCCCTGTATGTATATACAAACAAATAGCCTAGCCACAACACGATGCTTGAGGTCAAAAACATAGATGCAAGGAACTGAGAACAAGCAAATAAGAGTATTATGTATAGAGACTTTTTGCTATTATATAAATGAAAAAGGAGTATTGAAATTAGTTGTAATAATAAACCAACTTGATATGCGAAACAACACATCTCAACATGTGCATATCCGAGGGGCCAAACTGCATACAACAGAGTGGAATACCAGATGATTTCTTTGTTTAAAGTCCAATAAGATAGAATAGAACGGAACAATAAAATATACAGAAATCCTATTATAAATATTAGGATACGATATAGAAAAACTTGATCGATTCCCAAAAAATTAGAGAAATCCAAAAGAGACAAATGCAATCCAATCTGCCAGGGAGCCCCAACTCCATTAAAAATCATTCTTATACCTTCCGGATTTTCATAAAAAACCCAATCATCCCAAAAAACACCTCTGACAAACAATATCAGCACGTTTGCAACCAAATATGCCAACACCGGTACGGCTTGATTAACCCTGATATGAATATCTTTTTGCATGTCCCTAACTCTATCAATCCTTAGCAGTGAGATTTTATTTTTGATTTATCCCCAACAAATTCTTAGTCACATTCCATCTGAATCTGACCAGCATATTGCCACGACCTGGCTTAAATATGATTGTGTGCCGGCACCATAGGACAAGAGTGCCGCACCATTTTATAGCCTCGGAGAAAATGCGTTTGATGTAACAACCTTTGGAAATTGCCAGAGTGCGAGCTCTTTCGCTTGCTCCGATGCTGCAGGTCAGACGATTGAAATAATCCTTTTCAAGTTTGTATTTTGGTATTCTGTGATATAGAATGCACTGCGGGAGATATTTAAACTTCATTCCGGCAGCAGTCATTTTGTTGAAGATATCCTTTTCTTCACCGCCTCCTAGGTTACCTCCGCTACGGCCCAGTTCGACATTATAGAGCCCTACTTTCTTGAAAACCTCTCTGCGGTAAGCAGCGTTGCCTCCTCCCGGATAATTTTCACCGGGGAAATCCCGTTCTTTATCACCAAAATAGAGGTATCCGGTAAGAAGTCTTTTTATGAAATAGGTCATCCATTCCGGCTCTTCACCCTCCTCATAATCGGGGATTATAGGACCACCTGCTGCGTGTATATCGGGGTTTTTCTCAAAGAAAGCCGCAAATCCGGCCAGATATTCCTTATTGACAGTGGCATCATCATCTACGTAGATCAATATATCTCCTTCAGCCTCCTTGATTCCGCGATTGCGGGCGTAGGAGAGACCCTGATTTGTTTCGACAAAAGTGCGCAGTTTTACATCGGGATGGTCGGAGGCAAATCGCGCCACTTCCCGGTCAGTATTATCAGTGCAATTGTTGTTCACCAGCACGATTTCATACTTGGATTTAGGATAATAATTTAGCGCGATACTGCGGAGTACATCGTAAATATATTTATCCCGATTGTAAGTGCAAATGATGATAGAAATCATAGTTTTTATCAGATTTTCATATTTTATTTACTATCCTACAAAGGTAATAATTCTGAATTGATTCATCAAAACGATTATGCTATCCTCTTTAAACAGAGTTATTGACAATAAAAACAGAACCACACTCTACATTTTTACCTTAAAATGCAAAAGTGGCTATGTCGGTTCTTTAAGAACACCGCCTATAGGGTATTTAATTGGCTGCTTGCTCGACGGACTTTTTTTCCGAACGCTTTTTGGGGGGATTGACGGCAACTTCCACGTGGATAGGTCTTCGCATATGTATACTGCCATTAAGGGCTGCTATAGCGGCAGCGCCTTCTTCATCACTCATCTCCACAAATCCGTATCCTCTGGAACGTTTTGTTTCGGGATCGACTATGATACGTGCGGATGTCACCGTACCATATTGCTCAAACAACTCCAGCAAGTTTTCTCGCCTCGCCTTGTAGTTGAGTCCATAAATAAAAATCATCATCGTTAGTTAGTTCTTTTTGGTTTGGTTCTTTCTTGGTCAATTGGTTGCTATAAATTTAATAGCCATAGCTGGTTCCGTCAAAACAATGTGTACAGATGGACTCTTTTGGCAGTCCTATGGCTTCCACTACATCTTCCACGCTATTGAAACGGAGAGTTTTCATTTTTAGGGTATCTTTTATATATTCTACCATACGCGTATGCTCCGGACAGCTTTGACAGGCGTATTTGTGCAGGTCTTTCGGATCGGCTCCTTCAAGTTCATGTATAAATCTACGTGTAATCAACTCCAGCGGGGTTTTGGATGATGAAAAGTTATGGAAGGGACAGGGGATGATAATGGGAGGACAGCTGATTCTGATGTGTACCTCCTTCACTCCATGATTATAGAGGGATTGTACGTTGTTTTTGAGTTGTGTTCCGCGCACTATTGAGTCGTCGCAAAAGGCAACTCTTTTATTATTGATTATGGAGTAGTTGGGGATTAGCTTCATCCTTGCTATCAGCTCTCTTCTGGTTTGGCTGATAGGGGTAAAGCTGCGTGGCCATGTGGTAGTGTATTTGACGATGGCTGCCCTTATGGGGACGTCTTTGCCTCGTGCATACCCTACTGCCATGCAGGTGCCGGAGTCCGGAATCGATGAGACTACATCTACCGGAGTGTCATCTTTGGCACCCATTATTTTGCCTAGATTGTAGCGTACGTCATCTACATTTATGCCCTCATAGTTGCTGGTAGGAAAACCGTAATAGATCCATAGAAAAGAGCATATCTGGAGCTTTTTCTGTGGAGCAAGCAACTGTGTCATACCATCATCAGTGAGTAATACCGTCTCGCCGGGGCCCAGATTATGTATACATTCAAACCCGATATTTGGGAATGCGCAATCTTCTGAAGCTACTGCCATACAATCTTCATTGCGCCCAATAGAAAGAGGTGTTCTTCCGTACTTGTCCCTGGCAGCAATAATTCCGTCATAAGTGAGGATAATCATAGTCAGAGAGCCCCTGATACGGCTTTGGGCGTATGCTATGCCTTCGGCAAATGAATCCTTTTCTGTGATAAGATGTGATACAAGTTCCGTCTGGTTGGTCTTTCCGGAGCTGATTTCAGCAAAATTTTTATTTTGTGCGAGAAATTCCTCTTCCAGTTCATCTATATTGTTGATTTTACCAACTGTTACAATTGCAAATCTTCCGAGTCGGGAGTTGATCAGTATCGGTTGAGCATCCGTATCGCTTATCACTCCGATACCTGAATGGCCGTTAAATTTGGGAAGGTCCGGTTCAAATTTGATTCTGAAATAGGAACTCTGGATGTCGTGGATAGAGCGTGCATAGAGTCCGTCGCGGTTTATTACCG
>JAAZEZ010000006.1 GCA_012511975.1 Bacteroidales bacterium
ATCCCTGCCAGATTACTTTTTAAGCGCCATACCGGTGCTATAATCGAGATATTTTGCCTGGAACCTGTTGCTCCACAAGATTATCAACTCAACTTCGCCTGTACAGAAAAATGTTGCTGGAAAGTAATTGTGGGTAATATCAGAAGATGGAAGGAGGGTCCCTTATCACTTATAAATCCTTCTGATGACCCTACCATTGCCGGTATTGATCTTAAGGCCGAAATGTTGCAACGGGATAGTAACAAGATTGTTGTGCAATTTTCCTGGAAAGGAGGCGGTTCATTCTCCAAAATACTGGAATTGTGCGGTAAAATCCCCATTCCTCCTTATCTGAAGCGTGATCCCCAGCCACTGGACACAGTACGTTACCAGACCTGCTATGCACGCATAGAGGGCTCTGTCGCCGCGCCTACGGCCGGACTTCACTTCACCGACACTGTTCTTGGCAAAATCTCTGAAAAGGGGATAAAACAGGGTTATATCTCACTCCATGTGGGCGCAGGTACCTTTCTGCCGGTAAAAAGCGAATATATATCCGGGCACAATATGCATAGCGAACCCTTCTCAATATCTCTTGAATTGATCAAATCCTTGCGTGAGTATGCCTCAAAGCATATAATTGCTGTTGGTACTACCTCCACCCGCTGCCTTGAGTCACTCTATTTTCTTGGGGTACAGACTATCGAGAAAAAAGTTCCTACTTACGTTTCACAATGGGAGCCATATCGCGAAGATGGCTTTAACTATTCCCTAGAAGAGGCTCTGGACGCTCTTATTCACTATCTGGAGCGCAATTCACTCGACAATTTGGTCTCCCGTACAGAGATAATTATAGTGCCAGGATACTGTTTCAGAGTAATAGATCATCTTATTACCAACTTTCACCAGCCTAAAAGTACGCTGTTATTACTGATCTCGGCATTTGTCGGCCAATCATGGAGGGATATATATAATTTTGCCCTTGAAAATGACTTCCGTTTCCTCAGTTATGGTGACTCTTCCTTATTGGAAATAAGAAAGTAAAAACATATATTTGTAACTTAATTACGACTAAAACCTACAATAGTATGATCAAGAGAACCATTATTGACCATTTCGAGCAAGCTGTTGCACAGTTTCCGGACAACACCTATCTACTTGAGAGCAAAACAGGCACTTTTGAGCCCACTACCTATAAGCAGACAAGGGATGCTGCCTACAAATTCGGAGCCGGTCTTGTTCTTGAAGGTGTCAAACCCAAGGAGAATATAGCTATTCTGGCGGAAGGTTGCAATATGTGGATAATCAGTGAGTTGGGTATGTTTTACGCCGGTGGCGTGAGTGTACCTCTCTCCATCAAACTTGAGGAATCCAACGATTTGCTCTTCCGATTGATTCACGGTGATGTAAAATATATCATCACCAGTTCCCGACAGCTTAATAAGATACGTCTTATAAGAGATCAGCTCCCCTTGGTGGATAAGGTATTTGTCCTCGATCCTGTAGAGAGCTACGAGCCCGGGGAGATTGCTGCTGAGGATCTTATGAAGCGTGGCGCTAAATATCTGGAGACCAATATGGACGAATTCCTTAAAATCGGTCAATCCATCCAAAACGACGATATTGCCACTATTACCTATACATCCGGCACAACAGCAGACCCTAAAGGCGTAGTTCTGACCCATCGTAACTATACCGCAAATGTGGAGCAGTCGCTTTCTTGCATTAATATCGATGAAAATCTCAAGATGCTTATAATACTGCCGTTGGACCACTGTTTTGCACATGTGGTCGGAATGTACGCAATGATGGCAAGAGGAGCCAAAATAGCCACTGTGCCGCAGGGTAAGAGTGCTATGGAATCTCTTCGCAATATTCCTATGAGTATTGCTGCAGTCAAACCCAACGTGATGCTCTCTGTGCCTGCGCTTGCCAAGAACTTCAAGAAAAATATTGAAAGTTCGGTAGAAAAGAGCGGTAAGAAAAAAATCTTCGATTTTGCACTTAAACTCGCCATCTGGTACAATCAGGAGGGCTGGAATAGGGGTAGAGGACTTAGAATTTTTGCCGCACCGCTGGTTAAACTCTTCGATAAACTTATATTCAGCAAAGTACGCATGGCTATGGGCGGCGAACTCAATTTCTTTATCGGTGGAGGAGCTCTTCTGGACATCGATATTCAGAGATTTTACTATGCACTCGGCATCCCTATGTTCCAGGGATACGGCCTTTCTGAGGCTACTCCCGTGATTTCAACCAATACCCCTAAAAGACATCGTTTGGGCTCTTCTGGCATCCTTGTGAAGCCGATGGATCTCAAGATTTGTGACGAGGATGGCAATGAGGTTCCTATCGGGGTAACAGGTGAAATTGTTATCCGCGGTGAAAACGTAATGGCCGGTTACTGGAAGAATCCGACAGCCACTGCTGAGACTGTCAAGGATGGTTGGCTTTATACAGGGGATATGGGCTATATGCACAAATCCGGCTTCCTCTATGTGCTTGGCCGTTTCAAATCCCTACTTATCTCAAGTGACGGTGAAAAATATGCACCTGAAGGCATTGAAGAGTCTATAATTGAGAATTCAAAGATCATTCAAAATATCATGCTCCACAATGACCAGAATCCCTATACCATTTGTGTTGTACAGGTGGATAAAAAGGCTCTCCCTAAAGGCGAGGCGGGTATCATGGCTATTAAAGCGGAGTTTGACAAATATCGTTCAGGAGGCCAGTTTGCTGGCACATTTCCTGAAAGATGGCTTCCCACCACATTTATTATCGCCGATGAGCCTTTTAGCGAGGCCAATAAGATGATCAACAGTACAATGAAACTTGTGAGAAATAGGGTCGAGAAGGCTTATGCGGAGAGAATTGACTTTGCGTTCACTGCAGATGGCAGAAATCCTGTAAACGAAGCTAATCTCGCCGCTCTTGCAAAGATTGACTAATATAATTACAAAACATCTATGAGAAAATATAGGTTATTTATACTGATTGCTGCTGTAGTGCTCTCTGCACTGGCAGCATATGGTATTTTTACGGCTCCCAGGGTTGAATCCACGGATTCTGACCGTTTTTCTGCTGAAAGAGTGGCTGCTGATATTAAGGTTATCAGCCGTAAACCTCATTCTATAATTCATCCGGAGGAGAGAGCTGAAGTCAGAGACTACCTGGGCGATCGTTTAATTGCCCTCACAGACTCTTCTGTGGTCTTTTATCCCTATGAAAAAGCTACGGAGTATGAGGGCAAGCCGATTGATATCACCAACATTTTTGCACAGGTGGATCCCGTCATCAAAGATCCGGACCACCCGGGTCCTTCATATCTGATGCTGATTGCGCATTACGATTCGAGATACCCTCAGAAGGTGCTTGATAAGACTGTGCTCTCATATGGTGCAGCAGATGACGGTTACGGATGTGGTGTGGCTCTGGAGTGCCTCAGACAGGCTTTGCGCTATCGTGGGGAGTGGAGACAGGGTATTAAAATCCTACTCACAGACTCAGAGGAGTGGAAACTGGCAGGCATAAATTCCGCATTGGAGCACAATCCTGAGATTTTTAACAATGTCGGACTGATAATCAATCTTGAAAGTCGCGGCAATAAAGGTCCCGTACTGCTATTTGAGACCAGTAAAAACAATTCTAAGGTACTTTCACTATATGATAAAGCCAAGGCTCCCTATACTTACACCTTTACGACAGTGGTATATGAGTTTATGCCTAATTTCACCGACTTTACGC
>JAAZEZ010000007.1 GCA_012511975.1 Bacteroidales bacterium
ATTCTGTACCCTGCACAGCCTGCAAGTATTGTACTCCGGCCTGCCCTATGGGACTGGATATCCCCACTCTGATCCAGGCACGCAACGATTTTGCCATTGAGACCTCCTTCACACCCATCATGCGCATCGAGTCGCTTCCTAAAGAGGGACACCCTTCAAACTGTATCGGATGTGGTGCCTGTAGCCAAATGTGCCCTCAGGGCATCGACATTCCTGGGGTAATAAGTGAACTCAACACACATCTGGCCAAGGCTCCATTATGGAGAGAAATATGCCGCCAAAGAGAAATAGCAGCCCGCAAAATGCGGGAAGCGAAATAGTAAGAAACTTTACCATATATCAATTAACCCTTTTTATCCACTTATTAATCCGCTTACCTAATGAAAAGATTAAAACTTTTATTGGTTTGTCTCTTCACAGTTGTAACCTGTGCTGTGTTCGCACACGGAGGTACTTGAAGATGTACTTGTGGTTGCATATGGTACTGCCAAGAAGTCATCTTATTCCGGTTCTGCTTCCATGGTAAGATCTGAGTCAATTCTTCAGAACCCTAATTCATCATTTGAAAAGGCTATGCAAGGTAAGGTTGCAGGTCTTCAAGTCACCACATCTTCCGGACAGCCCGGTGCAACAGCATCATTCCGTATCAGGGGATCCTGATCTCTCAACGCATCCAACGAACCCCTCTATGTTGTAGACGGTATAGCTACTTCCACCGCCGAATATTCAGTATTGGCAGATAGAAATACTTCTACATCCAGCATCCTCTCTACCCTCAACCCCCAGGATATTGAGTCCGTAACTGTTCTTAAGGATGCCGCAGCTGCTTCGCTTTATGGTTCAAGGGCTGCCAACGGCGTAGTTATTATTACTACTAAAAACGGATCTCAGGGTATTGGAAGACTCAATGTTAATGCCCAACTTGGAGTTTCAATGGTGCCCAAGTATTTTGAGCTGATGAACTCGGCAGAATATTATCAGACTGTATTTACAAGCTACTTTAACACTCGACAGAAGGCTGGTTATGCTGCCTCAGATGCAGCTATATGGGCAAATCAGCAGACACAGGGACTTATCACATTCAACCCTTATAGCGTGGATAATCCTTACGATGCAAGTGGTAAATTAGTCTCCGGTGCCAGAATTATTGTAGACACAGACTGGCAGAAAGAGGTTCTCAAACCCGGTTTGACACAGGACTATAATGTCAGTTATTCCGGAGGAAATGACAGAGTGCTTTATTTCTTCTCAGGAGGCTATTTTGACCAGGAAGGAACCTCTCCTACCGCAAGATATACACGTTATTCCGGCAAAGTGAATGTTGATGCAAACGTTAAGCCCTGGCTCAAGGCCGGCATGAATGCGATGTATTCATTCTCCATACAGAACACTGAAGTAGCCGGTGGCGCAGGTGCCTCCCCCCTCTACAACTCGCTTTACTTCCCCAGTGGTGTTCCTATCTATATGACGGACCGCAACGGCAACTACATCCTCGATAAAGCCGGAGAAAAGCAATTTAACTGGCTCAACCCGGTATCGAAGGACTTTAACCCTCTTGCCATTCCCTATATGGACACCCACAAGACCAAAAATTACAGATTGTTGGCATCCCTCTATACGGAAATCAAATTTATGGAGGGTCTCACACTAAAGACAGTATTCTCCCCTGATTACATAAATCTCTATGAGATACTTTTCTGGAACAAACTCCATGGAAACGGTCCCGCATATGGAGGACGTAGCGAGAGACACCAAGCTCATGATCTTATGTACACATCCACCACCACTCTCAACTTCAACAGGACATTCGGGGATGTGCACAACGTACAAGCTATGGCCGGTTATGAGTTCTGGCATAGTACCAGGGAATATGCGCTTGCACAAGGTACTAACTTTGCATTCGACTTACAAACCCTTGAAGACAAGCTGCTCTATACAGACAAACCGGACTTCAGGATGACCTGGACCGACATTTCCTTTAGCCCCGATGAAAAGAGTGTAATATTATCTGTTCTCAAAGAAGCAGATAGGACTTACACGAATGCTGCCTGCATAGATCTTGAGAAAGGTACTCTACAAGTCATAACAGACCCCTCTAAGGAGGGGAGTCTGGATGGGACATATGTGCTTTTCCCCTGGTATGATGAGAACACGGCTTATTTCGTCAGCGACCAAACCGGATATCCAAATGTCTATTCTTATAATTAGAAAGAGTGGCAGGACTACACGAATCACCACCAATGAATCATCTCTTTCGGTTGATTGGATTGAAGTTGATGGCAGAAAATATCTTTTCGGAATCGCAAACAATCCTGCGCAGACCACAGTTTCTATAATAGACCCTCTCAACGGGGTGGTAATTGCGAATGAACACTATCAAGTGACACTCGGCATCAAGACAACAGTAGACAATAAAGCCTATCTCGGTGCAGGTGCTACGGACATTCCATTCCAATTATGGGTAATGACTTTTGACGGAAAAAATCTCACAAAAGAGATTGTTGTCGATTTACCTCAAGAAAAAAAGGATAAGATGATCGCATCGACCACAGAAAGGGTGACCATTCCTACTTTCGATGTCGATCCGAAAACAGGAGAAACACGCCAGCTTCATGCGTATATCCTGACTCCGGAAAATCCTCTTCCCGAAGGTGAAGAGATTGTGATGATCCAGTCTTTTTACGGTGGAGGCAACTCTTATGATATTGAACACCAGATATTCAATGCGGCAGGTATGTACGTGCTCAGTCCCTCTCCCAGAGGCACGAGTGGATTCGGAAGAGACTTTGCAGCCCTTAACGACAGGGATTTGGGTGGAAATGAGATTATTGACATCATCTACTGTGCGCAGTATATCTCTGAAAAGTTAGGAGTTCTGAGTGTGTAGGATGCAGTGTAAAATGAGGGGCGAGGAGTGAGGAGTGAGAAGTTAAGGGCTGAAAGCCGTAGAGCTCAACGTTTAAGCAATCGGCACTCGATACTCACAACTAAATAGTCAAAATAAAAACTCCTTGGAATTTTCTCGAGGAGTTTTTATTTTCTTGCTCATTCTAATGATTTAAAGTTCTAACTGGTTGTTTTTGTGAGAATTTGATATTTGATGAGTTTAAAAAACACAAATATGTAACCTATACGAGACTTTTTTCCAACGTTATTCTCTATTTATTTGCTATATTTGTGATAATTGAACGAAAAAATAATAGATAATGAAAGTTAAAAAATTGCTATTGGGTGATGAGGCGGTTGCGCTGGGGGCGATAAATGCCGGTATTACCGGAGTCTATGCCTATCCGGGGACACCTTCCACCGAGATTACCGAGTATATTCAGGGCAATGAGACGGCACGTGAGGCCGGCATTCATTGTACATGGTGTACCAATGAAAAGACCGCGATGGAGACGGCCCTGGGTGTCTCTTATGTGGGACAGCGTGCGATTGTATGTATGAAGCACGTAGGCTTGAATGTGGCTGCGGACGCCTTTGTCAATTCCGCCATTACTGGAGTCAACGGAGGCGTGATAGTGGTGGTTGCGGATGACCCTTCGATGCACTCTTCGCAGAATGAGCAGGATAGCCGTTTTTATGGCAAATTTGCCTTTATTCCCATACTGGAGCCCTCCGACCAGCAAGAGGCCTACGATATGATGGAGTATGGTTTTCGCCTCTCAGAGGAGAACAATATCCCCGTAATGATGAGGCTTACCACCAGAATGGCCCACTCTAGGGCGGTGGTAGAGGTGGCTACGAAGCCCATTCCACGTAAGAAAGAACTCACATTCCCCAAAGACCCCTCCTCCTGGATACTGCTTCCGGCCAATGAACGCCGAAAGTATCCACAGGTGCTCTCCAATTATGAGGAACTTGAGCGTGTAAGTACATCGAAAGAGGGATGGAATTGCTATTTTGACGCTTCAGATAAGAGTCTTGGAGTGATTGCCTGTGGCATCGCATATAACTATCTCAGGGAAAATGTAGGGATGAACTACAATCATCCGATACTAAAGATATCGCAATATCCCGCACCGTCGGATCTTATTCGTAAAATGGCTTCCGAGTGCGACTCAATCCTCGTTATGGAGGAAGGTCAGCCGCTACTAGAGGAGAGAATCAAAGGTATTCTCCCCACTCCTGTTAAGGTACTTGGACGTCTGAGCGGTGCTTTGCCGAGAGTTGGAGAACTCGATCCGAACTCTGTCAGGGTGGCTCTCAAACTGTCTGCGCATGAGACTCATCAACCGAGTAGTGTGGTGGTACCAAGACCCCCCGCACTTTGCCAAGGGTGTGGGCACAGAGATGTTTATACTGCGCTAAATGAAGTACTGACTGACTATCCGGGCCACAAGGTCTTCAGCGATATCGGTTGCTACACTCTTGGAGCGCTACCCCCTTTCAGGACTATCAGTTCCTGTATCGATATGGGATCTTCCATAACTGTTGCCAGAGGGGCGGCAGATGCCGGTTTATGGCCAAGCGTAGCAGTTATTGGCGACTCCACCTTCGCTCACTCGGGTATTACCAGTCTGCTTGACGCAGCAAATGTCAATGCCAATATCGTAGTGGTAATCTCAGACAACCTCACCACCGGTATGACCGGCGGACAGGATTCTGCGGGTACCGGTAAGTTGGAAACTATTTGCGCCGCAGTAGGAGTTGATCCGGCTCATATCCGCACTGTGATACCTCTGCCGAAGAATATGCCCGAGATTACGCGAATTATTCGCGAAGAGATAGAATACGAAGGTCTGTCGGTAATTATTCCCCGCAGGGAATGTATCCAGACCGCAAAACGCCACGCAAAAGAGAGAAACAAATGAAAAAAGATATAATACTTGCCGGTGTGGGAGGACAAGGTATCCTCTCCATCGCTGCTGTCATAGGAGAAGCTGCCCTCAAGGAGGGTTTAAACATCAAACAAGCTGAGGTACACGGCATGAGCCAGAGAGGCGGAGATGTGCAGTCCAATCTCCGCATCAGTTCCAACCCCATAGCCTCGGACTTGATCCCAAAAGGTTGCGCGGACATCATCATCTCGCTTGAACCGATGGAGGCTCTCAGATACCTCCCCTGGCTCTCCAAAGATGGTTGGATTGTAACCAACACCACCCCCGTAGTCAATATTCCCAACTATCCCCCGATAGAATTGGTAATGGAAGAACTCCACAAGATAAAAAATACCATACTGGTAGATGTGGACACCATTGCACGTGAGGTCGGTAACCCACGCGGGGCAAATATTGTCCTTCTGGGTGCCTGCAGTCACCTTCTGGGAATGGAATCACAGAAGTTTGAGGAGGGTATCCGCAGAATCTTTTCCGATAAAGGAGAAAATATTGTAGAGGCCAACCTCAAAGCCTTCAAGGCTGGCAAGGCCGCTTCAATATTAGGAGCCTCGTTTTAATTTTTAATAGAATAAATCTAACTAATCCATTTCATACATGAAAAAAATTTTGACATTCGTCCTTGTATTTGCAGTTGTATCAACAGCAATGGGACAGAGCAGACTGGGTAATCTGTTCAACAAAGCTAAACAAGCCGTATCCACTGAAGCAAAATCCGACAACATTAGCAGCAGTGGCATCATCCACCATGTGAGCAGCCTTACCGGTTCCAACCGAAACGACGGCTCCCTTGAAAAGCCCTACAAAAATCTCCAGAAAGCGATTGATAACGCACAACCCGGAGATGTTATTCTTGTAGCACAGGGTAACTACTTTGGGATGCTTAACTCCGGAAATATAGTCATCGATAAACCTTTGACCATTAAGGGTGGATATTCTGATGATTTCTCTACAAGGGATATTCTCAAATACCGCTCAATGGTACAGCCTGACGCTACTTCCAACGGGACTGCGAAAGGTGGCGGTACAATCCAGATCAAAGGCACTCACGGCGGTGAAGTGGTAATCGACGGTTTGCTGATTGACAGAGGTAACTCCGTTGCTTACAATCCGGCCGGCAAAGGCAAACCCGAGGGAGTTGAGAGCCCGATGATGCAGCCTATCGGCACGGCAGGTATCGGTGGCGCCAACTTTGAAGAGAATGTATATACCACTGAGACGGCTCTTATCTATCTTGACAACCCCACTGCTAATATAACAATCCGCAACTGCGCATTAACCAACAGCCCCAACTATGGCATTAGGGGTATGTTCAAAGGCAAAATGGAGGTTGACAACTGCATTTTCGTCAACATCCGCATGGCAGCAATGGAGGTATCAGGCAGCTATGCTACAGATTATTGTGAATTGAAATTCACAAATAATACTGTCCTTTTCACCTGGTCTCGTCTCAAAGATATGGCTGATATGGGTTACGGCTATCGTTATATGAATGGCGTACACAGCTATCTGGATCACAATATTATCGGGTGCAGTATTTTCTCGGGGCTTGACCGTTGCCGTATTGACAGCAATGCCGCAAGAGAGCGTGAGAAGATCACAACTTGCGAAAACTCTCTCTTCTTCCTCAACAAACAGGCTGACATCTGTCTCCCCGGAGGAGGTATGTTCCTAAGAGTATGGGTAAAGGACTTTGACGATGTTGAGCAACTTGCAGAGGTTTCAGGCAACAAGTCGGTATCTGATCCCTCCATTTTCAACGGAATCATAAATGGGCCCTATCTCAAAGGCTTTATCGAGGCTGCATATAATGAGAAGACCAATTTCGATCCCAACTCCGGCGCAAATGTTTTCCGCCAGGCAATGGGGATGAATATGCAAGGAACCATTGACTCTTCCGCATCGATGTTTGCCAACAGGTATCCTTTTGAAGATGCACTCAAATTCTTCGGCGCAGTCCAGGGCTACGGCGCACAAATGCCAGGCAACGCAAAGAAATAACAGACATCAACTTAGCAAAAATGCACCTCGATTGAGGTGCATTTTTTATTGAGATATTGGCTATTGTCCGGCTCTTCCTTAATAATTACTTACTCGCACCTATCTTTCTGCTTTTATAAGCTGGTCGAGCAGGGTTGTGGAATAGCCGTCATAAGTGAGGAAAATACTGCCGAAACTATCCGCTATTACCACCAATGGCATTTTAAGATTATTAGGATCTAGTTTCATTGCATCGCATATAGCAGACAGCGTATTATTGTTATCGGTTGCAACAGATACTTTGTGGGGTATCTGAGGAAATAATTCCAAATTCAAGCGAGACATCTCAGCTTCTGAGCCGAAAAAGAGAATTACCGGAATACTCCACTCATGGGCAAATAGAGTGCGGATAATATGATCACTTGGTTCGTGCGACGGCCGCACAAAAGCAAGGATATACATTCCCCTTCCGGTAAGCGGAAGCAAAGGATCGGCATAGAAACTGCCCAATACCTGTAAATCGTTATCATCTTCTCTCAGACGAAGATCAATAGTGTTGGTACTCCCCTCTTCAATGTTGAAAAATTGCAGTCCGGCGAGGACCTTGCCACTGGCCATACGCGTACCTGTAGTGAGCAGATAACTGCCACAATCTAGCTCTACCGGCTCTTTGAAGACATTCCTTACACTCATTGTCCCCTCATTGCCTTCTCTGTCACGGAAATTGAGGGTGTTGATACGTCCCTCCTCAAGCGAAGCAATGGTGAAATGAGATTCAAATTTAGGATCATTAATATTGTCAAGATCGCTGTCTGTGAGCATAAGTAAACCTGTAGGATTCTGAACAGCAGATACCTCCGTATTCTCGGATGAGAGTTCTGCAGCAGCATCGATCCAGTATCCTGAGTCGTAGTACTGCACCTTACCGCTGATCTCCTCTATCCTCGCGGGGATATTGAGGGCGCGGCAGAGGGCCACGAAATACCAGTCACGCGAAAGAGCATCCGCAGCCCGTAGAGAGTGAACACCCAAAGGGGAAATAGGGATACGCTGTGGATTGTAGCGATCAAGCACCTTGATGTTGTCGCGCACATAACCGGCAATCTCACTTCCTGAGGTCAGAGAGAGCGAGAGATCGAGAGTCTGGAATTCTCCTCTCCAACTCTTGAGCAATTCATTGCCGATACGGGGATTCAGCACGTAATTATACCATATCTCCCGCTGCTGAGGATACATTCCTTCTACCCCACAGAAGTTGTTAAGATGATCGAGGAGCACAGAAGCAGGAGTGTCACGCAGGTCTTTTTCGCTTATGAGGCTAAGCAGACGCATACCATCACGATAACGGGATTTGCTGCCCGATTTGATCTGCTCCAGATAAGAAGAAATCTCTCTCCAGTTGCCTCTGGAAGCTACCAAAAAGTCATTTTCGGGATCATTTGCCAAAGGCTTTACAAAAGTGGCGACATAACTGTTTCGAAGGGAATCCTCATATGCAAGACGCAGGTCATTGGCCGCTTTCTCTTCAGGAGATATAACCACAGGGACCTCCCCCTCAACCGGCGGCACAATATCTATTTCATCCTGAAAAACATCACCCGGCTTGTGCTCAAGTACTATAGTCACTTGACCACCCTCTTCCCTTGCCCGTGCCTTTGCATAACCATAAGCGCCATCTTTGGAAGCCCACACCAGGACATCTCCCTTTCCGAGAATAGCCGAGGCATATCCACGGGCATCCGACAGGACTTTTATCGCACTATAGAACTCCGCATAGTTGTATATCTTAAACTCCACCAGGGCACCCTGCACCGCAGCACCTGATATATCCTTCACACAGACCGTCAGACGCTCTGTCTCCGTATAGTTTGCAGTCACATTGATCTCCGTAAAGCAATCTGTATGTTGTATAACATCTTCACTGCCTGAGTAGCGTCCAAAGCTGCGGTTGTGCATAAGCAGTGCGCGCAGAGCAGTAGAACTGAACCAGGCTACATCAAGACGCGCCTCAGGCTCACAAGCACCCAGATAGTGCCATTGCCCCTCCACCCAGGCCTCAACCCAGGCATGATTGTTATCAGTATGAGCCCAACGCGGAGTATAAACCTGCCTTGCAGGGATCCCGACAGCACGTAGAGCGGTCACGGTAAAGGTAGATTCCTCACCGCAGCGGCCGTACGCCGTACGCACGCTGGCCAAAGGTGCCGAGGTACGTGCATCACTCGGAGTATAGGTCACCTTTTCATGACACCAGTGATTGACCTCGAGTACCGCATCGTACATGGAGAGTCCCTCCACTCTCGGTTTAAGTTCACGATAAAACACAGTCCTGGCCGAATCGAGATTTTCATTATTCACTCTGAGCGGCAGAACGTAGTGGCGGAAAAGATCATCAGGCACATTGTTGCCCCACGTCATCTCTTCCCGCGCCTTGAAAGCACTTCTGACACCCTCCACAAAGAGTTGAGAGTCATAATCGGCAATATCGCCAAGCGGCATATATGCATAGAGAAATTTGATTGCATCGCGCTCCTGGTCATTTTCGCAAAGGTCAAGTACAGCCTCAAAGTCCGGGCGATAGTCCAGCAAGTCTAATTTTTCTGTGAGATCTTGCTCAATGGTTGCGCGAAGACGGGTTTCATGAGAGGAACAACAGATAAGTATCATTGTCGTCGCAGTGACAATTGCTACATTAATAAGTTTACGGAAGATTTTCATATTGCAGGTTTTTGAATTATCAATCTCTGTATTATCTCTCTAAATTGCAGCACTTTGAAGATAACTCTGCAATTTACGAAAATTGACCTATATTTGTACCATGTTAATAGAGATTTGTTCCGAAAATATAGATATTGCGCTCAAGGCGCAGGAGAAAGGAGCCCTCAGGGTGGAAATCTGTAATAACCTTTCTATCGGTGGGGTGACACCCTCCTATGACGAGATTGAACAGTCACGCAGACAACTGGATATTGCCCTCCATGTGCTTATAAGGCCACGCGGAGGGGATTTCTGCTACTCTACAGCCGAGATTGCCCGTATTCTGCGGGATATTGAGTTCTGCGGCTCTCTGCTTACGGAGGATGGCAAGGTGATAGATGGAGTGGTCATTGGTGCCCTTGCGCGTGATCGCTCCATAGAGTATGGCGCTTGCAGCGAAATGTTCGCAGCCGCAAGCGAGTATGGCCTCTCGACTACCTTTCATAGGGCAATCGACCGTTCGAGGGATATTTTTAAGGCTTTGGAGAGAGTAATTGATACCGGCTTCGACCGCGTGCTCACTTCAGGCGGTACGGAGTCGGCCTTTGAGGGGAGAAATACCATTGCCCGTATGGTTAAAATGAGTTCAAACAGTGGAACAACCATAATGGCGGGTGCAGGGATAACACCCGAAAACGCCCGGCAAATTATTACCGAAACTTCCGTTCCGGAAATTCACGGCTCCCGTCTGAGTCTACTCGACGGTTTTATCTAAAAAATGTCTATTCCCTGCTCAGATCTTCAATGCCCTTGATACCGTCACGGGTCATTTTTATGCGAAAATGGTGATACCTGGATTCCGAGGCATCTTTGACCTGGGTTATGATGTTGATATAGTAGAATTTGTTGGCCTTCACCCTGCTTATACTGCCATCTTGTTCCAGTAAGTCAAGCCACTGTTCGGGATTGTCCATTTTATGGCAAAAACTCTTGAAATGAAGGCGGAAAATATCATTGATGCCTGTGAGCGGATAGACGCTGTTTTGGGCAAGTAGCTGACTGTCGATGGTGACCAGTTTACGGTAAAGAATGATTTTCTCATCCAATATGTGAATTGCAGCCGGTATCAACGTGGAGCTATTGCGCATTTCCAGCACTTCTGCAGGAATTTTCGATTCGGAAATAAAATCAACTCCCTCTTTGATATAACCCACCTTCTGCTCTTTAATATTGATAACCGCCTTATTATCAAAATATTTTTTACCCAGTTTGTGGGCAAAATAGTAGCGCATCAAATCCTTAACTCTATCCTTAAGCATATAACTCGCAATGAGTGCCAGGAAAAGGAGGATGGGGAATGATGCGAAACTTTTCTGAAAAATAATGGTAACGACAGTGGCAATCACCATAGCCATTCCTGCTGCAATGGAGTAGTAAATCTGCTCGACTGCCACACCATCCTTTTTCTTTGTAAGCTCTATAAAAAGATCACTGGCCACATATTTACGCAAAACACCATAGCGATAAATCAGCTGATCATTATTTTTCTTGATATTAGCCGAAACTGCAGGAAAACCCTTGCGACTGCGGTATTCACCGGTTTCCCTTAAAAATTCCTTAAGAACAGCACTTTGTCGTTCTGCTTCCGGCTTACCTTCGAGTAATTTGATTAGCTTGAAACTGTAATATACCGACATATAGCTCAAAAACTCATCGCCAAAATAGAAATGAGCCCGCAAAGCGGGACTGGCTGTCGGTACATCAATAATCTGCTCCAAAGCACGGTAACCCTGCACCAGGCCATTTATATAACCAATATAGTTGTCACAGGAATCGAGGATATCCTCCATCTCGCTCTTTTCAAGTATATGCTGTACTTCATCCCTTATGGAACTCTTGGCTATGGCACAGAACATCTTGATCTGATACTCGTACTCCGCAATATTGACCCTGTCCGGAGCTTTAGCCATCACGCTCATTGACTCGCGCAGATAAGTCAAAGGCACGGCATCTCCCCCCGCAATATCTCGTAGGAGATATACGGGGGTTTTGAGACGCACGTTGCTCTTTACATCACGGTAAAACTGCTCTTTGCTGTAACTATCCGGATGAATATCGAGACTATTAGGCACAAAAATCCATGTATTGACTGCAAAATCGTTTTTCCTTTGCTGCGCGTCAACCACAAAACTCTCCTTAAATTCTACGGAGAAGTTGTCATGAATTCTTGTCCTGATATTTATCATATACTTGCTTAGCTATTCCTCCGGGTTCATCACAATCTTGACAAGGTTGCCCTGCCCGATGAAATCCGCAACAAAATTCTTCACCTTTTCAGCAGTGAGGGAATTGATTATTGCTTCGCGCTCAGTATCGAGATCCACACCTGTGAGATCATACTGACGCAGGTTGTTCGCCCAGTAACTGTTGCTGATACGGGATTCGGAGACATTTTTGAGGAAATTTTCCCTGACTTTAACCATCTGCTCTTCAGTAGGACCGTTATTTGCAATATCCTCGACACCCTGGATTGCCAATTTAATCATCTCTTCCACTCTGACGGGGTCGGTATCAAACTGAATGATCATCTCGCCCCTGTTCTGAGGTATAGCCGATACGGAGCCCTGTGTACCCACACCATAGGTTGCGCCCTCCTCCTCCCTGATAGTCTCGGTATAGATCAGGTCAAGAGTATAGCGGAAAGCTTGCATTGTAAGCACGTTTTCAAGGTCATACTTCAGATCGCCGCTATAGATCAGCAGTACGCTGCTCTTGGGAGTAGTCATTGAAGCATTGAAGATGTTCTCCACTTTTCCGGGCACCACCTGGAGATTATGGTCGATATATGCACTTCCCTTACCTGCTGTGGGGAGGGAGCCAAGATATTTTTCTACCAATGGTTTGATAGTCTCAAGATCAACATTACCCGTGATATAGACGCAGGCACCTGCCATATTGGAAAATAGAGTCTTGTAGGATTGCTCGAGAGAAGCTACTGACATTTTTTCCACCAAATCCATAGAAATAAGTTGTCTGCGGGGATTGTCGCCGTATGCAGTCTTGAGGAATGCTTCACTAAAGATATAATTAGGCTGTTTGGATAGATTGGGCACAATGGCATTCAACTGAGTAAATGCGGGAGCGATCTCTTCTTCCACAAACCTGGGCTCGGTCACCTGAAGATATACCGACTGCATTAGGGTTTCAAAGTCCTTGGGTGCACATTGGCCGCTTACTCCGTGGAATTCATCCTCGATAAAGGGAGCTTCAGAGACGATTTTACCTGTGAGCATCTTACTCAATTTAGTCGAAGGGAAATGAGAAACACCCGCCAAATTGTTGTAAAGGTACATCATATTGTCATCAACTGAAGGAAGTTCGGACTCTGCGATCAGGGATTTTCCACCGGGCACCTGAAGATGGAAGGTTACCTCTTCTTTTTTATAGTCTGAAGGTCTTACAACCACGCGGATACCATTTTCAAGGGTCCATACTGTAGAGTTGAATAGACCCTCTTTCTCCTCTTTCACTTTACTGCCTAAAAGAAGTGCTGCATCTACAAGTTCTCCTAACTCCTCTTCTTGAAGGTTTGATTCCATTTCAGCATTCTTCACTTTGTCGATTATGGTTATGAAATCCTGCTCAACGGGATGTTCAAGGCCTTCCCTTTCGGGTGCCTGATAGAGAACCACTACATTCTTGTCATAAGAGATACTCTTGAGGAATGCATTTATTACATCCGGGGAAAGAAATGGAAGATAACCTTTAATCTGTTCTTCTTTATAAGCGGGAGTCATGAAGGGCCAGTCCATGAAGAAATCAGTCATATAATCTCTTACGTATTCACCATTCTTACGGCTCTCAGCATTGGAAGTAGCCCTTTCAGCGTTTGCAATCATATTGGTCTTGGCACGGTCGAGCTCACCCTCTGTAAATCCGAATCTTTTAGCTTTCTCTATTTCTGTCAAGGCGGCTTCAAATGCTGTCAAAGCCTTTCCGTCAGCAAATGCCACACCGGTCATAAATGCATCCGAAGTAGTGATGAGGTTCGTAAATGAGGCGTCGCCTGCAAAAAATGGAGCATTGGCCTGCTTGGCGATATCTCCAAATCTCTCGGAGAAAACTGCATTTACGAGATCCAGAGCAAGATCGTTCATAAAACCCGCTCCATACTGGCGTGCCATCCTTGGAGTCAAAAGGGGATATTTAATGACAAACTGCACCTGACTTACTCTTGTTTCGGGGTCCGTGATAATGCCGACAATGGGTTCTTCATTTTCCGGAAGGAGTATCTCCTCTTTGGGTTGTGGATTCTCATGTGCGGGAATATCGTCGAAAAGTGCCCTGAGCTTGGCCTCAATCTCATCTGGATCGATGTCACCAACCACAACCACTGCCTGAAGATCGGGACGATACCAGGTATGGTAGAAATCCTGGAGTTCGCTTGCGGGGAAGGTCTCAAGGTTTTCCTTAGTACCGATGATATTACAGGTGGCATATTTAGAACCTTTGTAGAGATGCTCCCACATCTTCTCCATGCTTCTCCATTCAGCGGTGCGGCGGGTACGCCACTCCTCAATGATTACGCCTCTCTCCTTATCTATTTCGACGGGATCGTTAGTCACAAAAGCGGAATAGTCGTGCATTACCAGCAGAGCCGTGTCGATGATACCTTCCCTGGTAGTGGGGATATTGGTGAGCATATACATTGTCTGCTCTACACCTGTGGAGGCATTGATATTGGGACCGAAACTGGCTCCGATACTCTCAAAATAATTGATCATCATCTTGCCGGGGAGATTCTTTGTGCCGTTGAGCGCCATATGCTCAAGGAAGTGAGCAAGGCCGTTCTGAGCAGGAGTCTCCTGGATAGCACCAACATTGGTGAAAAGATAGTAGTCAGCTCTTTCAGCGGGCTTGTCGTTGTGTTTAATGTAATAGGTCAATCCGTTATCAAATTTGCCGTATCTTACGGAGGGGTCTCTCTCAAGAAGGCCCTGCGGATTGATCTGTGCGAAAGAAATAAATGTCACGAAGAGTGACAGGATAATTGAAGTGATTCTTCTCATTTTAAATTGTTAAATAAATATTATAAAAAGTGTTATCAAAATAATA
>JAAZEZ010000079.1 GCA_012511975.1 Bacteroidales bacterium
ACTGAAAACAAATCCGCCACAAAAAATCTATCATACTCTATTAGTGAAAAAGAATGGCTATATCCAAGCTAATCTCTCAGGAACGGATAAAGAAGGAGTGAATTACAGTTTTTGGGACACAGAAGCTTATTCTTCGTACATACAAGGGTCTAAAGTATATCCGCAAATATTACGTATTCCTCCCCGCCGAAAAAATGCAGAGGGAGGAGCAGCATTCATGCAGCGTATAACTTCCATGTCTATTGAACAACGAGAAGATGCTATTTTTAAAGAAATTTCCAACGGGAATATCCCAAACGCATTTCGTAAAGTAAACCATATTACTAAAACATTGCAAGACGCAAACAATGTAAGTCATATGGTAGAAATGGAAATTATGCCTGATTTCCTCGCAATTGGTTCAGACCAAGATTTTTGTAGAATCCCGATGTTACCCCTCACAGCGCAACGAATAGTAACTTTATTCGGAGCGAGTTTGCCGACAAGCAAAATATCTGACTTGGCATGGGAATTTGCCGAAATAAAACTTAATCCTTGGTCATTGACTACCACACCGGATACCGGAATGGTAACAGTGCCAAGATTTGTTCAACATAACCAAATGATAGAAGATCAGCGTGTTCCATTGAATAAGCATTTAAGTACGCCAATAACAGGACACAAAAAGGACATTATCATAACAAATAGAATTGCTACCGATACTAATGGACAGAATTCGGTCTATATTTATGGCTGGCATCAGCTACCGTCTGGTGAGCCAATCCAAAACATCTATGGAGGGCACGGTATCAATTATACCGATTACAGCCACGGTACGCGCGTAATAAACCAAGAAATTTTGGTCAACGGCGAGGTTAAAACAATTCGTGATATTTTAAGAGACCCGGTAAAATACAAACTAATCAGCAAAGAATCGGGTGCCATGACAATAACCGAATACGTTGACACTACAAAACCGGTCAACCCTATTTAGGGAAGTTCAAAGTTCACCAACTACACACTACACACTCAGAACTCAGAACTATACTTGAGACGTTCTGCATTTTCAGCAATCTGCAACAGATCTATTACCTCCTGGATTGCTCCGTCCATAAATACGGGGAGATTATGCATTGTGTAGTTGATACGGTGATCGGTCACACGTGACTGAGGATAGTTGTATGTGCGGATTTTAGCTGATCGGTCTCCAGTAGAAACCATGGTTTTGCGCTTTGCTGAAATTTCGTTGAGATATTTCTCATATTCCATATTATAAAGGCGAGTGCGAAGTTCCGACAGAGCCTTGTCATAATTCTTGATCTGGGACTTTTCGTCCTGACATTGAACCACAATTCCAGAAGGGATATGTGTCAGTCTGATAGCCGAGTATGTGGTGTTGACTGACTGTCCTCCTGGACCGGAAGAACAGAAAGTATCCTTTCGGATGTCATTCATATTAAGTTCTATGTCAAACTCATCTGCTTCGGGCAGCACAGCAACGGAAGCGGCAGATGTATGTACACGGCCCTGCGTTTCCGTCTGGGGCACACGTTGTACGCGGTGTACTCCACTTTCGTACTTGAGAGTTCCGTAAACATTGTCACCGGTAATCTTGCAGATCAACTCTTTGAAGCCGCCTGAAGTGCCTTCTGATTGACTGGTTACCTCGAGTTTCCAATTCTTGCGCTCGCAATATTTGGCATACATTCGGAACAAGTCTCCGGCAAAAATTGCTGCTTCATCTCCTCCGGTACCACCGCGAATCTCCATAATGGCATTCTTGCTATCCTGAGGATCAGCAGGAATAAGAAGAATCTTAATCTCTTCCTCCATTTTCGGTAATTGTTCCTCAATCATTGCAATCTCTTCTTTGGCCATTTCACGCAAATCTTCGTCTTTTTCATTTTGGAGGATATCTTTGGCACCTTCGTAGTCCGATAACATCTTGCGGTACTTGTTACCGGCAGCAATAATAGGTTCAAGCTCTTTGTACTCCTTGTTAAGTTGTACAAAGCGCTTCATATCAGCGATAACTTCGGGATCGGCTATCTGCTTTGAAATGGAGTGGAATTTATCTTTAAGTCCGTCCAGTTTAGATAATATATTATTGTCTGCCATAATTGATTGTCAAAATTTCTCCGCAAAGATATAAAAAAACATATTATTCATTCTTTTTATCTTTAGCCTTATCCTTTCTCTCCTTCTCTTTTTGTTGTCTCTCCTTTACCTTGGCTACCTCTTCGGGTGATAGCCATTTCGTCAACCAGGCATCTGTCTCGTAGAGCATATGCATCACATTTTCATAAGCTGAATAGCCGTGGCTCTCGTAAGGGAGTTGTAGGTATCTGGCTGTTCCTCCATGTCCTGCAACGGCGTGGTATAGGCGTTCTGACTGGATGGGGAATGTGCCGGTGTTGTTGTCCATCTGGCCATGTATAATCAGAATAGGTGTTTTGAGTTTATCTGCATAATTAAAGGGTGACATCTTATCATAGACCTCCTTTGCTTTCCAGTAATTTCTTCTCTCGCTCTGGAACCCAAATGGAGTAAGAGACCTGTTGTAAGCGCCGCTACGCGCAATGCCGGCTTTAAACAGGTCAGTGTGAGCCAGTAAGTTGGCAGTCATAAATCCGCCGTAAGAGTGGCCTCCGATAGCAACTCTGTCTCTGTCACCTATTCCGATGGAGTCAATGAAATTGATAGCGGCCTCTGCATTCATTATCAGTTGGCTGAGGAACACATCGTTGGGTTCTTTGTCCTTGTTTTCCGAGATTATATACATAGAAATGCCGTCCATTATTGCGTAGCCCTGAGTAACCCAAAGCACCGCAGAACCATACCCCGGCCTTAGGAAATTGTATCTGGCAGGGCGACTCTTTTCCGCCTCAGCTACACTTTTAAATTCGTAGGGATAGCCCCACATCAGTACGGGGAGTTTACCATCTCTCTCTTGATCATAACCTGCCGGCAGCCAGAGATTTGCGCTGAGTGTCACTCCGTCTGCGCGTTTATAGGTTACAAAGTTCCTTGTTACTTTACTTAAGATGGGCACCGGGTTTTCAAAGAAAGTAAATTGTCTGTGGGAGTTCTTTCTATTCCTGATATCTACCGCATAATAGTTGGGAACTTCGCTGATGGATTGCCGTTCAGAGATAAATTTCAGACGATTGAAATCTGTAATTCCTATCACGCGCTCTTGATAGGGTGCGGCCCCGCTCCAAAGATTCTCTATTTCACCATTCTTGATAGTTATTTTGTCGATGAAAGACATTCTGTCTCCATTTTCATCGGGACGTCTGGTGTCATTGAGGAATAAATGGGAACATTTGCTGTCAGTGTAGAGCACCCTTCTGCCATACTGGTTGGGTACGGTCCAAAAGCGTCCGTAAACGGGGAAATTGCCCAGGGTATCCACATCTGTGCTTTCAGTAAAGAGAATATGTTTTGGTGCGATGGTGTCGCAGGGAGTGAATGCCACTGTCCTGGTAAACTTCTGTTTCTGCGAGCTCTCCGTGTAGACCGCAAGCTGGGAATTCCCCCAGGTTATGCGACCTATCCTGTATTCAGGAGCCAGCACCAATTGCTTCTCTTCAAGGTTGAAAGGTTCGGAGCACTGATAAATTTTGTCGGTAAAAGTCTTTTCCGGTTGCTCTTCCTTATCGTCTGCGTTAGTATCCGGTGCAGCAAATGGCGGGGGACTCGATTCCCCCTCTCTCCAAACGAGGGTAGCAGGCATATCGCTTCTCCATTCAAAGCCCATTTTGAGTGGAGGTTCGGGAATGTTGGCTGCGGAAGTATCTTTAGGAGCTTTGTCGCGGAGTGCCTTTTCGGCTTTCTCCTTGTTGGTATCGCTCAGTACGACCAGAGTCTCTCCGGATATAGTGCGGATTTCGCGAATACTCGGGAAGGAATTATGTCCTTCCATATAGGAGTAGGGGTGTTGTTCGGTTGTGACCATCATAAAGCGTGAGTCGGGCGAAATGTCATAATCGCGCACCACTTCTTTAGGGCCTGCGAGTGAGGTTTCTCCGCTGCTATAAATAGCGAAAATTACTGTACAGTAGTAATCGAAGAGTGCTTTGTCGAAAGGTGATGAGAGCAGATCCTGATATGTCCTTACGGAGTTCCTCTCTCCAAGGTTTTCCTGTACGACCGGACCGTCAGGAAGGGTTGGAGTGGGTACCGGGCCAATGTCGGAGGGAACGCTTTTGTAAATAATTCTCTCGTCATCAAGAAATTCGTATGCATTTCCGTTGGAAATAGTGGTATTGACTTTATATCTATTTATTTTTACTGCTTTAGGAGTGGGGTCTGTGACATTGACACGCCAGAGCTCCATTTCGTCCGGATTTTCATTCAGAAAGCAAAAGTATTTGCCGGAAGGTGACCATTTTATATCGCGGATCATAGCATCCGAGGGTATTTCCGCTATTTGAGTCAAGCCACCGGTGGCAACATCGAGCAGGGTAATTGTGTTGAAGAATGATACACGGGTCTCTGTGAAATTGCGAGGGTTGATGCGAATACCGCCAATGCGCAGCTCTTCGGCTGCAAGAGTTGCAAGGGGCACCAGAGCGCATTCTCTTTCAGCTATTATCCCACGTGTATAGTCGGGGCTGAATATTACATTGGGAAAGGGTTTTGACATGATAATTTCTGCAATCTCCTTTGGAGGCATTTGATATTTGATGTCCTGTGCACCTGCGGTCAGCGCTATAATTGTTGCAACTGTCGTGAAAATGAGATGTTTGAAGTGGTTCATGGTGTTTATGGGATTTAAATTTTCGTAATGAGCAAAAATAATAAAAATATGCAAACATTTTTTGCATTTGATTGAAATAGTGACTACTTTTGCACGCCCTTGGTAAAAGGGATCTATAAATATAGTCTAACTACTTATTGCAAAACAAATTATTAACTAAATGAGTGAAGAATTGATTGATGTTGCAGTAGAGGAGCAGGCTCCGATAGAAACACCGGAGCAGGTAGAAGCCCCCATAGAAACTGCAGAAGAGGCCACAAAGGCCCAAAAAATGAGCAATGCATCGGCTGACAACAGCACCTTTAACTGGGATGCATTCGAAAGCGAAAACTTCTATGATGCTGACAGAGCAGCCATAGAGGAGAGTTACAGCCAAACCCTTTCACGCGTCAATGAGAACGAAGTTGTAGAGGGTGTAGTGGTTGCAAAAGACAAAAGGGAAGTAATTGTGAACATCGGCTACAAGAGCGAAGGTGTAATCAATATTTCCGAGTTCCGTTACAATCCCAACCTCCAGGTAGGTGACAAGGTTGAGGTATTCGTAGAGAACGCAGAAGATAAGGGGGGACAGCTTATTCTATCCCACAAAAGGGCACGCTCCCTCCGTGCATGGGATAAGATCAACGAAGCATATGATAAGGAAGAAGTTATCGAAGGCTTCGTGAAATGTCGCACTAAGGGCGGTATGATTGTTGACGTGTTCGGTATTGAGGCATTCCTTCCTGGCTCACAGATTGACATCAAACCCATTAGGGATTACGACGCATACGTTGGCAAAACTATGACCCTCAAGATCGTTAAGATCAATCACGAGTTCCGTAATGTTGTGGTATCATACAAGGCTCTTGTTGAGGCAGAGCTTGAGTCTCAGAGGGCAGAAATGATGAAGAAGCTTGAGAAAGGCAACATCGTTGAAGGTACGGTTAAGAACATCACCTCTTATGGTGTATTCGTTGACCTGGGCGGCATAGACGGTCTTATCCATATTACTGATCTCTCATGGGGTAGAATCAACCATCCGGAAGAGGTAGTAGAGCTGGATCAGAAGATCAATGTCTTTATTCTCGATTTCGATGAGCAGAGGAAGAGGATTGCACTCGGTCTCAAGCAGCTCTATCCGCATCCATGGGATTCTCTCGACGAAAATCTTCAGGTAGGTGACAAAGTTACCGGCCGGGTGGTTGTTATTGCTGACTACGGTGCATTCGTTGAGATCCAGCCCGGCGTTGAAGGTCTGATTCACGTATCGGAGATGTCGTGGTCACTACACCTCCGTAGCGCACAGGATTTCCTCAAGGTAGGTGAAGAGGTAGAAGCATGTATACTGACACTTGATCGCGAGGAGCGCAAGATGTCTCTCGGTATCAAGCAGCTGAAACCCGATCCCTGGGCTACCATTTCAGAGAAATATCCCATCAATTCCAAACATACGGCTACCGTTCGCAATTTCACCAACTTCGGCATTTTTGTAGAGCTTGAGGAAGGTGTTGACGGTCTTGTACACATTAGTGATCTCTCCTGGACTAAGAAGATCAAACATCCTTCAGAGTTCACTTCAATAGGTGATTCTCTTGAGGTTGTGGTTCTTGAAATGGATCAGGACAATCGTCGTCTCAGCCTTGGTCACAAACAGATCGAGGAAAATCCCTGGGATGAGTACGAGTCACTATTTACAGTAGGTTCAGTTCATGAGGGTACTGTCAAGGCATTCGTTGACAGGGGCGCTACCATCACTCTTGAGCATGGCATTGAAGGTTATGCTTCAAACAGGAACCTTGTAAAAGAAGACGGTACCACCGCAAAGGTTGATGAAGTTCTTCAGTTTAGAGTTATGGAGTTCAATAAGAACAACAGGAAGATTACCCTGTCACATACCAAACTCTTTGAAGAGTCAAAGAAGGAAGAGAGCCGTGATAAAAGAAAAGAGAGCGACTCAGAGGCCACCTCAACTCAGAAAGCAGTAAAGAAGCTCAAAGCAAATCTCGAGAAGACCACTTTGGGTGATATTTCGGAGCTTGCTGCCCTTAAGAGTGAGATGGAAAGCAGAGAGAACGAGAACGAATAATCCTAAATGGATTTCTCTTTAACGATAATGGGAACGGCATCAGCCCGTCCCGTTGCCGACAAATATCCAAGCGCCCATGTACTGAAAATACACGGGCGTTTGTTTTTGATAGATTGCGGTGAGGGAACACAGCTCCAGCTCTCCCGCTACGGTTTCTCTCATGTAAAAATCGATAGGATTTTTATTTCACATCTCCATGGAGACCATCTGTTTGGAATTTTCGGACTAGTTTCCACTATGGCGTTAATGGGCAGAACCGCGCCCCTGTATATCTATGCCCCTGTCGGATTTGCGGAAGTGCTTGCCTTTTTTATGGAGCATTTTGGTGAAGGTGTAATATTTGACATAATACACGTTCCGCTGACATCTGTCAATCCGCAGGTTATTTACGAAGGCAGATCGGTTGATGTGAGCGCGTTCGGTCTCAACCATAGAATAGATGCATTCGGATTTCTCTTCAGAGAAAAAGAACCGGCAAGAAATATCCACAAATGGAAAATAGAGGTTGATAATCTCACATTGACCGAGATAGGTGCTCTTAAAAGAGGTGAGGATGTAGTCAGGGCAAACGGAGAATTGCTTAAAGTAGAGGATTATACCTATATTCCCTACAAGGGGCGTTCATTTGCATATTGCAGTGATACTGCACCTTTCCCGAAACTTGCCTCTTACCTCCGTGGTGTGGATCTTCTCTATCATGAAGCGACATTTGCGGAAGATCTTCACGATATGGCCCGCACCACATTTCATTCTACGGGAGCTCAGGCTGCTTCGGTGGCACTTGAGGCCGGAGTGGGCAGACTTGTCATAGGGCATTTTTCATCCAGGTATCGAGATTTAAATACTATCCTGGAAGAGGCACGGGCCATTTTCCCGGCAACGGAAATTGCCCGTGAGGGTATGAAATTTGATATACCACTTATCAGGTATTCCGAAGAGTAGAGAATGAAAAGAACTGTTACCATAATACTTGCACTTCTGCTGGCTGCAATGTCAGTACCGCGGCTCTCCGCACAACCTCAGAGTGCCCGTGTCAAAGAGGCTCTTGATATTATCAAATCCAAATACATTGATACCGTTAATATCCATCATTTGGTGGACAATGCCATATCAAAAACACTTCTTGAACTCGATCCTCATTCCTCTTTCATACCCGCAGATCAGGTGGCCTCTGCCAATGAGTCACTCAGTAGTTCGTTTGAGGGTATTGGTATAGAGTACCTGATGATTGATGATACTCTCACGGTGCAGTCGGTGGTGACTGATGGACCTTCCGATTCCGCAGGAATATTACCCGGAGATAAGTTTATAAGGGCTGACGGACAGACTATCGCCGGAGTTACGCTACCGGCGACTGCCATTCAGAAGCTCCTCAGAGGTAAAAAGGGTACCAAGGTCATAATTGAACTGCTCAGACAAGGAATCAGCGATACCCTCTCATATGTGATAACCAGGGACAGAATACCTGTCAGAAGTGTGGATGCAGCCTATATGCCTGAACCGGGTATTGTATATGTGAGATTGAGCCGCTTTGCAATGGAATCCCCTCTGGAAGTAACCAGATGCATCCACGATCTTTCCAGGGACTACCCAAGAGGGGTAATACTTGATCTTAGAGGCAATTTCGGAGGATATTTGCACTCTGCCGGAATGGTGGCAAATATCTTTCTCTCCTCTGGACAACTGATATTTTATACGGAAGGGCTCAACAGCCCAAGGCTTGATTTCAGTGCCAGAAAAAATGGACTCTACCCTTTCGGTCCACTAGTGCTTCTGGTTGATGAGAACTCCGCCTCTTCAAGTGAAATAGTCGCCGGAGCAATTCAGGATTGGGATAGGGGAGTGATAATTGGGCGTAGGACTTTCGGCAAGGGACTTGTTCAGCGTACTTTCAAGCTATCCGATGGATCCCAGTTAAATCTGACAGTGGCGCGCTACCACACCCCCTCGGGTAGAGTAATTCAGGCTCCTTATGAAGAGGGTAAGCGCGATGAGTATTACAGCCACCAATACTCCGACCGCTATACAAGTGGTGAGATGTTTAGCAGGGATAGCATAAAAGTGGATGATTCTCTAGAGTTTACTACTCTCAATCTCAAAAGAAAGATTTATGGCGGTGGAGGCATTATTCCCGACATTTTCGTGCCAAGAGATACTTCAGGCATCACTCCTTACTATAGATCCCTTGTGTTGAGGGGCTTCATAAATGGTTTTATTAACCGCTATGTTGATATGCACAGGGCGGATTTCGATCCCGAAATGCCATTTGAAGAGTTTTATGCCAGCTATAACCTCGAAGATGAACTGCTTGCCGGACTTATAAAGTATGCCAGAGAATCGGGACTGGAGCCCGATTATGATCATATTTCCTCGTCGCTCAAGTTAATATCCACACAACTCAAGGCGTTACTTTCCAGATCTATTTATGGGAGTACGGCATACTATCGTGTAATCAATATGGAAAACGACCGCGAGTTTTCCGTGGCGATGGAGGTCATCAAAAAATGGGATAATTGATATTCCGGTTAGTTCTCAGTTGATTTTGCTTTTTCTCTTGCGGTAAAAGCCCGGTGATAGGCCCTGGCATTTCTCATATGCTCTTTATAATCCTTTGCAAATGAATGTTGACCGTCAAAGGTATCTTTAGCACAGAAGTAGATATAATCGTGATCCTCATAGTTGAGCACGGCATCAAGCGCACTGATGGGAGGTATGGTGATAGGGCCGGGAGGAAGCCCGGTGTATTTGTAGGTGTTATAAGGTGAATCCACATTTAGGTGGGTTCTGAGGACTCGTCTGATGGAACGGTCACCTATTGCGAAAAGTACTGTAGGGTCAGCCTGAAGCCTCATTCCCTTCTTTAGTCTGTTCATATAGACACCGGCTATGGTAGCCATTTCGGGCTCGTATTTTGTCTCTTCTATGACTATCGATGCGAGTGTGCTTACCTGCTCTTTTGTCAGACCTATTGAGTCAGCTTTTGCGCAGCGTTCCTCGTTCCAAAATCTGTCATATTCTTTTTTCATTCTCTCCAGAAATTCCACCGGAGTCACTGTCCACCACATTTCATAGGTGTTGGGTATGATCATTCCAGGATAAGATGCTTCTGTAAAGCCAAATGAGTGCATAAGGATAGTATCAGATAAAACCTGCATAAATAGAGTTGAATCTGCCTCTAGTTTTGAAGAGAGGACCTGGGCCAGTTTTTCTTTTGAACGGATGTATCCGGTGATGGTAATATCGGTTGGCGTCTGCCAACCATTTGCGATGGTCCTGATTATTGCCTTATTGTTCATTCCCTTTTTGAACTTATATAAGCCGGGCTCAAAATATCTTTCGAGACCCATCGTCCTTGCGGCAATGTGGAATGTGGCTTTGTTAGCGAGTATTCCCGATGTGTCTATGGCAGTACTCACCTGCTCGTAGTCCATATTGCGGTAAATCTTGATAAAACCCTCTTCAGCAATGTTGTTTTTCTGAAAGATGAGATAATATCCGCAAGCAAGAAGGGCTACAATTAAGGCCAGTGATGCCAGCACGATCAGGATAATTTTCTTATAAAGTTTCATCTGATTCTTTTTCTTAAATTGATGATACTGCCTGGGAGAGGTTCCGTCCCAATATCCAGATTGTTGTATTTACGCAGGTATTTGAGACGCACACCATATCGTTGTGAGATATTCCAGAGTGTCTCATCCTCTTCGACTACGTGACGGTCGAGATGCCTTGCGCTCTCCTTTCGTTTCTTTTCAAGATAAATGACCATTCCCGGTGTGATTTTAGTTTTTCTGTCAAGGTCGTTGAAGCGATAGAGTTCAAATTTGAAGAGGTCATACTCTTTTGCAAGGGATTTGAAAGTGTCATACTCCGTGGCAATGATATAAGCCACTTTGTTGCGACTGTAAACTTCCCGGTAAAGGGAGACGCGGTAAAGGGGCGAGCCCTTTTTAGGATGTATTCTGACAGAGACTTCGGCTTCGGCCGGAGAGGGGGGAAGTAATGATACGGTATCGTATTGGTAGAGACGGTGTTCTTCGATGATGGAAATCAATAATTCGGCGTAATTAGGTGCGGTAGCATAGCCCGCCTTTTTAAGACCGTAGCACCATCCTTTATAATCGTGGGGCTCCAGATCAAAGAGAAAGGCATATCGGTCCCAATACCTAAGAAAATCGGAATGGTCCCGAAATGATTCTTCAACACGGTCGTACTTTCTGAAACACTCGTTTGGAGCATCATCGGTATGTCTGATCGTTTCTCCCTTCCATCCATGGCATTTAATGCCAAAATGGTTGTTGGCTTCTGTTGCAAGATAGGAGTTGCCATTGCCTGACTCCAGACAGGCCTGGGCCAGTGTGATGCTGGCTGGGATACCGGAAATAGCCATTTCTTTGATCGCAAGATCACTGTATCGTGCAATGTATTCGCTACGGCTCATTCGGGGGGATTGCCCTGCAAGCAGCTGCGAAACAGCGATGGCCAATATGCATATAACTCGTTTCATCTCTGTTCAACCTGACAAAGGTAGCACATTTGGTCAAAACTAAAAAATGTCATAAATTCGCGTAATAAACCAGAAAATCTGATATGACAGAACGAGAATTGCATATCAAATATATTGAATATTCTTCTGCTTCCCGGATGCCATCTGCTGACAGAAAACTCCTGGAAAGTGCGATTAGTGCAGCCGATGGTGCCTATGCAAAGTATTCTTCATTTAGGGTGGGAGCGGCAGTGCGGATGAGTAACGGTGAAGTGGTTATCGGCTCTAACCAGGAGAATGCCGCCTATCCTTCGGGACTTTGTGCCGAGCGCACAGCTCTGTTTTATGCCTCTGCACGCTATCCGAATGAGAGTGTGGAAGCAATTGCTGTCGTAGCCGCAGATGATGATGGTGTGTTGACAGAGCTGACCTATCCCTGTGGGGCCTGCCGCCAGGTGATGGCGGAGTATGAGATGCGTGCCGGTCGCGATATTAGGATAATAGTGGGAAGTGCGGGTGTGGTGCAGGTTTTCACAGGAGTGAAATCTCTAATGCCGTTTATATTTGATAATTTGGCATAAAAAAAGGGTAAGCTTGATATATCGCACCGCTACAACCATCTACCCTTGCTGCCTTCCGACCCTGGGGGAGTTCAATGGGAGCTGGTCGTATACGACTTACCCAACTACAAAAATAGTGATTTTTTTGGAATTAACAATCTTTTTTGACTTTCATTGATACCGGACAAATCTCTTAAGATAGCAGTAGGCCTCTCCGGAGGTGTAGATTCAAGTGTTGCTGCATTGCTTCTAAAGCGTGCAGGGTATGATGTTTTTGCTCTGTTTATGCAAAATTGGCACGACACCACGGGGACCCTTCATGGTGATTGCGAATGGGAAGAGGATCGGTTTATAGCAGAGATGGTGGCCAAAAAACTCGACATTCCCTTTCATTTTGTCGATTTGAGCGACATCTATCGCAAACGTGTGGTAGATTATATGTTCAGTGAATATGAAAAGGGGCGTACGCCCAACCCTGACGTGCTTTGCAACCGTGAAGTTAAGTTCGCTGCCTTTTTAAAGGCGGCACTAGACCTCGGGGCTGATTTTGTGGCCACCGGCCACTATTGTCGTAAAGAGAAATTTAAAGATGATTCCGGTAATATAATTTACCGTATCCTCAGGGGCAGAGATCCCGGTAAGGATCAGAGTTATTTTCTCTGTCAGCTTGACCAGCAGCAGCTCAGTAGGGCTCTTTTCCCCATAGGTCATCTGCTCAAAAGCGAGGTAAGAGAGCTGGCCAGGGAGGCGCAACTTCCGAGTGCTGAAAAAAAAGACTCGCAGGGCATCTGCTTTGTTGGAAAGGTGGATTTACCACTTTTTCTACAGCAGAAACTTGAGCCCAAAGAGGGCGATGTGGTGGAGATATTCAGAGAGCACTATGATTCTATGCCCGTTAAGGAGTCCCTTGAAGAGATGGCCAGTCCGCTCTGCTACACCCCTTCGCAGGGAAAGGTCATCGGAAGCCACCAAGGAGCATATTATTATACTATAGGACAACGCAAAGGTCTCAACATCGGCGGTCATAAAGAACCGCTATTTATCATTTCCATTGATATTATTACCAATACGATATATGTGGGAGAAGGGGAGTCGCATCCCGGACTTTACCGCCGTGCGCTGAAAATTCTTCCGGCAGAAGTCCACTGGATAAGACCCGATCTTGCCTTGGAGAGTAGTAAAGAGCTCAAGTGTGACATTCGCATCAGATACCGTCAGCCTCTGCAGAAAGGACGACTTATATGCCGTCGGGAGGCTCTGTATATTCTCTTTGATAAGCCCCAGAGGGGTATCACACCGGGTCAGTTTGCAGTCTGGTATGCTCCTGACGGCGAAATGCTCGGTAGTGGCGTTATAAATGGCTGATTTTTTACCCAAGTTTAACCTCAAATCAAAACTATAATGATTTCATTCAGAAAATACTTTCTTCTATTGCTGGTTTCAGCATTTGCACTGGTCTCCTGCGGTGAACGGATTGATCCGACCCCGGTGCTTTCGGATAGTGCAAACCTTACTTCGGTCTCTTTCGCGATGGGAGATAACCCCTCAATGTCCGTTTCAGCGCATTCTATGCCTTGCCTGGGTTATCTTGCAGTGACTGTACCGGAAGGCACCAATCTTTCAGCGCTAAAGGCAACGTATTATGTCTCCGATGGTGCAGAGGTGTTGATAAAAGGTCAGAAGCAGGTGAGCGGTGAAACTATCAATGACTTTACAAATATTGTGGATTTGCAGGTGGTATCCGAGTCAGGGAAAGTAAAGAGAGATTATGTCGTGTATGTCAAGACCGGTAATGCTTCGGTAGATGCCAGATTCTATCAGTTTATGAATAAACACGCCGTGCCCGGAGTTTCTTTCTCTGTGATGAGACACGAAACGGTTGTCTATTCTACCGGTTATGGTTTTGCAGTAACGGAGTCCAGGACTAAAACTACTCCTGACCATCTTTTTCGCCTGGCTAGTATTTCCAAGCAGTTTACTACCCTTTGTATAATGGTGCTTTATGAGAGGGGATTGCTTGGACTTGATGATCTGGTTTTTGGTGAAAATGGTATTCTCAAAAATGAATTCAAGATAAAAGGCCAGGAGAGCATGATTACCGTGCGTCATCTTCTCCAACATTCTGCAGGATGGACAAGGGACGAAATTGATCCTATGTTTAACAGTGTGAGGAATGGCAAGACTCTGGACGAACTGCTTCAATGGGTGCTTGACAATCAGACACTAAAATTTACTCCCGGTACAAACTATGAGTATTCCAATGTCGGTTTCTCATTTCTGGGACGCATCATAGAGGTTGTTAGCGGCAAGTCCTATGAAACATTCCTGAAGGAAGATGTTCTCAAGCCTATGGGTGTTACCGATATTCATGTGGGAGGTGGTCTTAATGAGCGTAAGCCCAACGAGTGTGTCTATTATTCCCAGGACGGCACGAATGGTTATGGCAACCCTATGGAGGTTATAGCAGCCTGTGGCGGGCTTATAGCATCCACCAACCAGATGATGACGGTACTGGCACATATTGATGGCAAAGATGATGTCCCCGATATTCTCAAACCGGAGACACTTGACCTGATGTACAATTCTGAAATCGATCCTAATGCTGATCCAGGTACTAACCTCAGGAGGTACGGCCTGGGTTGGAGACGTCTTGCCGGATATTATCCCGGCGCACACTGGCATGGAGGCAATATTGCCGGAACTGCAACTATTTGGGTGGGTGGTACAAATGCCGGAATGAGCGCAGCTATTCTATGTAATTCCCGCAGTTATGACAAAAGCATAGACGGTGATATGCAGACCATGATACGGGATCTTATGGAAGTATTTCAGTAACAGATAAAACACAGTGGGGAGGGAGGTGATATGAGTGAAATAATAGTGATAGGAGGAGGAGCTGCCGGTATGATGGCCGCAATCAAGGCGGCTGAAAGAGGCTGTAAAGTTACTCTTCTGGAGAGAAATGAGATTTGTGGCAAAAAAATTCTCATAACCGGAAAGGGGAGGTGCAATCTGACCAATACAAAACCCTGGTCGGAATTTTCAACTCACATCCATCCCTCTGCCAATTTCCTGAAGCCGGCATTTTTCAATTTCAGCAATACCGCGACAATAGAGTTTTTCAACTCAATAGGTCTGCCCACTTCAGTGGAGCAGGGCGATAGGGTTTTCCCTCTCTCCATGTGTGCATCAGACGTTCCCAAAGTGCTTGTAGCATTGATGCAAGAATTGGGAGTTGACATAAGATGCTCCTCACAGGTGCTGAATGTTTCCCACAGTGACGCGCTTTTTCATTGTGTTTGTGGAAAGAGTGATTCTTTGCGCGGAAAACGTATAGATGTAGTGAGATATTCTGCTCCTGTACTGATTATTGCTACGGGAGGACTCTCTTATCCGGGCACCGGTTCTACCGGTGACGGATATGAATTTGCCAGGAGTTTAGAGCACTCTGTAACGGAAACATTTCCCTCCCTGACTGCTCTGATGCCGAGAGCATATGACAACGACCTTGTGGGAATAGAGTTGCGAAACGTTGGGCTTTCCCTTTTTATCGACATGGACCTGATCAAAATCGAGGATGGTGAACTCACCTTTACCTCGAATGGTATTGAGGGCGCACTCGGTTTTCGTCTCAGCAGGCGGGCGGTCCAGGCGCTTATAAAAGGACAGAGGGTGGAACTTGTACTTGACCTCAAGCCTGCCCTTTCGTTAGAAAAATTGCGGGCCCGCATCTCCAGGGATTTGAAGCAGATGGGCGCAACTGCTGACAATGTGGGACGTAACTGATTTCGTGCTCTGCTTCGTGGACTGATGCCTGC
>JAAZEZ010000080.1 GCA_012511975.1 Bacteroidales bacterium
CAGTTAGAGGGTGTATGGTGATCAAACCTTACGGATATGCCATCTGGGAAAAGATGCAAAATCAGCTTGACAAAATGTTCAAAGAGACAGGTCATGTCAATGCTTATTTCCCTCTCTTCATACCAAAATCATTTCTCAGCAGGGAAGCGGAGCACGTAGCGGGGTTTGCAAAAGAGTGCGCTGTTGTGACTCACCACCGTCTGATGGCCGATCCCGATGGCTCCGGTCTTGTGGTCGATCCCTCAGCAAAACTTGAAGAGGAGCTTGTAGTCCGCCCTACTTCTGAAACAATTATTTGGAATACATATAAAAACTGGATCCAATCCTGGAGGGATCTCCCCATCCTCTGCAATCAGTGGGCAAACGTGGTTCGCTGGGAGATGCGTACCCGCCTGTTTCTCCGTACTGCCGAATTTCTATGGCAGGAGGGTCACACTGCCCATGCCACAGAGCAGGAGGCAATAGATGAGACCAGACTGATGGTGGATATATATGCGCAGTTTGCCCGTGAATATATGGCTATGCCAGTCGTGGTAGGCCGCAAAAGTGAGTCGGAGCGTTTTGCAGGTGCTGTGGACACTCTCTGTATTGAAGCTCTTATGCAGGATGGTAAAGCTCTGCAGGCAGGCACATCTCACTTCCTCGGCCAGAATTTCGCCAAGGCTTTCGATGTACAGTTTGCCAATAAAGAGGGCGGTCTTGATTATGTATGGGCCACCTCCTGGGGAGTTTCAACTCGTCTGATGGGAGCGTTGATTATGACCCATAGCGACAATCATGGTCTGATACTTCCCCCCAAGCTTGCGCCGTATCATGTTGTGATGGTACCGATATTCAAGACAGAAGAGGAGCATAGTCAGCTTCTGAATAGGATGTCTGAACTCAAAAAAGAATTAGAGGCAGCAGGATTATCAGTTAAGGTGGATGACAGGGATAATCTGCGCCCCGGCTTTAAGTTTGCCGAGTGGGAGCTCAAAGGAGTGCCTGTACGCATAGTAATCGGTCCCAGAGATCTGGCAGCCGGAGTTGTGGAGCTGGCCCGTCGTGATACCCTTGCCAAAAAGTCGGTTCCTCAAGAGGGACTCGTTGAGCGAATCACCTCATTGATGGATGATATTCAGAAGAATATTTACGCCAGAGCACTCAAATTCCGCGAAGAGAATACATTTAAGGTAGATACCTGGGAAGAATTCAAGGAGAAGATTGAAGAGGGAGGATTTCTCCTCTGTCATTGGGATGGAACTGCCGAGACAGAGGCCCTTATTAAAGAGGAGACCAAAGCAACCGTACGTTGCATTCCTTTGGATTCATTCGTCTGCAAGGAAGAGGGCAAATGCATCTATTCCGGCAAACCCTCCTCTGAAAGAGTTCTTTTTGCAAGAGCATATTAATTTTGGTATATTGTTAAAATGAAACATTATATGAAACGATCAATCGCATTTTTTCTTTTTTTGTTTTTGGGAAGCGCAGTTTTTGCACAGGAAGTGGCTTCTGCCGACACTACTGCTGCTTCGGCAGACACTGTTATAGTTCCAAAGCCCCAATATTGGACAAAAAGCCTCACCACACAGATCGGTTTTTCACAGTTGTCACTTACCAACTGGGCAACCGGAGGCTACGGTTCCATTTCACTCAACGCTTTTGCCGGTGCTAATGCCAATTACAAGCGTGAAAAATTTATATGGGACAACCAACTCCAGTTAGGTTATGGTTTCATACAATCTTTTGAGGATGGATACAAGAAGAGTGATGACCGACTTATATTGGACAGCAAAGTGGGTTACAAAGCAATCGAGACCCTATACATATCTGCGATATTCAATCTGAGGACCCAGTTTGCCCAGGGTCACGAGAAAGGCAATCTTGTATCGGATTTTTTCACCCCGGCATATTTGTCTCTCGGTTTCGGTATTGATTATAAGCCCTTCAATAATTTGTCCATCAATTTCTCACCTCTCACAGGAAAGACGGTGATGGTAAAGAATCCGGAACTCCGCACAAAATATGGTAATGCTGAAGATCAGTTCTGCAGATTTGAACTTGGTGCCCAGCTCAAGGTTGATGGTAAGATAGAGGTAGAAAACTTCAAAGTGGCTACTGCGCTTACGCTATTCTCGGATTATCTGAATAAGCCTCAAAATGTCAAGGTTTTTTGGGATGTAAATGCGGATGCTAAAATTACCAAGTTTTTCTCGGTAACTCTCAGAACTAACCTGATCCATGATGACACTATAAAGTTTCTTGACAAAAAAGACAAACAAGGCAATTTAATTCTTGATGATAACGGAAAGCCCATCAAAGTATCCGGAGTGCAGTTCAAGGAACTTTTTAGCATAGGATTATCTTATACTTTCGGAAATAAATAATACAATGGATTGTGCAGGAGCATTTTGACATAGAATTGCGTTCTCTTACTGCCGGTGTCGACAATCCATCGATCCTGGTTGGTGTCAGCGGAGGAATGGATTCTATGTGCATGGCTAACTTGTTTCTCAATACAACCATACCCTGTACATACAGTATTGCGCACGTCAATTTCTCCCTCAGAGGGGCTGAGAGCGACCAAGATCAAGAGTTGGTTCACGGGTGGTGTGAACAACACGGAATCCCCTTTTATACTACAAAGGTCAATGCCCTCGAGTTTGCACATGAGCAATCTATCTCCACGCAGATGGCAGCGCGTGATCTTAGATACGGCTGGTTTTTCTCCCTGATGGAGGAGCACTCAATGGATTTCCTTGCCATTTCACATAATCTGAACGACAGTGTGGAGACCCTGATGATCAATCTACTCAGAGGAACGGGCCTCCGCGGACTTTCCGGTATCCGGCGCTCCAACGGGCCCATCATCCGTCCGTTGCTTTCCGTTACCAGACATGATATCAGCGACTATGTGGCTTCGCACAACGTTCCATTCCGTGAGGATTCCACAAATAAGGAATCGCATTATCACCGCAACCGAATCCGTAACGAAGTCTTTCCCCAATTTGAGATAATCAATCCCTCTTTCCTCCAGACAATCAGTACATCGATGACCCGCTTCTCCGAGATATCGGATCTCCTCGAGGAGCTATACAACTCCAGGAAAGGTACTCTCTATCGGGTGGAAGATGGAGTACTGCAGATTGACATCAAGGCACTAAAGACTGAGAAGAGTATCAACTGGTGGCTCTTTACCATATTGGACGGCTATGGGTTCAATGACGCTCAGATTTCTCAGATAACGGAGGCGCTCAAGGGCCAGAGCGGCAAAACATTTTTCTCCCCTACGCATATCCTTATTAAAGACAGGCAGTATCTCAAAGTCTATCCCGGAGATCAGGATTATGATGACCTCAAAGTATCTATAAAAGGCTTTACCAAACCGGCAGGATTTGATCCTAAAAATGCTCCTGAGGGTACTCTCTATGTGGATGGCAGACGACTCAAATTTCCTCTCAAATGCCGCAGATGGAAGCCTGCAGACCGTTTCAGACCTTTCGGCATGAAGGGGTTCAAAAAGCTAAGCGACTTTTTCATAGACCTAAAGCTTGATGTGGAAGAAAAGAAGCGTCAGATCGTTGTTACTACGCTTGACAAAAAAGGTGAGGAACAAATCGTCTGCATTGTGGGTAAAAGAATTGATGACCGCTGGAAAGTCACAGCGGCCACCAAGCAGATTGTCTCAATCACAAAAGTTTGACCTATTTATTATTTCCTTATCTGATATCGTAGACAATAGGAAGACGGGCGTAGTTAACTGCTCCGGTTTCCTCTTTCAAACGCGAGTAACTCCGTTCTATGTATGCGAATGGATCGGCCAGTGTACTTATGTCCGCACCTGTCTTTGAAAGGGATTCCATAAGTTTTTCCAGAGTGGTTTTGACTTGAGGATACTCTACAAGACGATATTTTGAGAGACCGGCCATTTCCGCAGCATAAGAGATAGCGTCAACCAGGCCACCCTCCATATCTGCGAGCCCGATGTTCAGTGCGTCACTGCCGGCCCACACTCTGCCCTGTCCTATCATATCGACCTGTTCGGTTGTCATATTCCTGCCTTCTGCCACGAGAGTGGTAAAGTCGTTATAGATTTTATTCACCATCTCCTGCATATAGGCTATTTCAGCATTATCAAGGGGGCGCATAGCGCTCAAAGCATCACTGTGTTTATTGGTGGTGATAGAGACCGAATGGAGGTGGAGATGTTTTTCCATTGTCTTGCTGAGGTTGGGTACAAGTGAGAATACTCCGATTGAGCCGGTAAGTGTCGATTTATTGGTGAAAATTTTATCAGCTTTGGCTGAAATCCAATATCCGCCGGATGCTGCATAATTACCGTAGCTGGCAATCACAGGCTTCACCTCTTTCAGCAGAGAAATTTCACGATGGATCATTTCTGAGCCCGATACGCTGCCTCCGGGAGAATTAACTCTGAGTACCACAGCTTTGATGGTAGAGTCCTTTCTTACTTTTTCAAGGGTTTGGGAGAGTTTTATGCCTGAGATTACCTTGTCACTTCCCTCAACCATTATTTCTCCGTTAGCATAGACTACCGCAATTTTTTCTTTGGCGCGCAGATCGGTTTTTACGCGAGCGGCGGCATATTTAGTTATTGGTGTAAATTTGAGATCCTTTGATTCAGTGACTCCAAAGAGAGAACACAGATACTCTCTCACCTGGTCGCTATACCACAATTCGTCTACAAGACCCCTTTCAAGTGCACTTGAGGCATTCTGGAGCTCAAGATTGTCAATCCAGAAGTTGAATTGCCCGGCATTGAAATCCCTGGACTCTGCAATCTCATCGCACCAGCCATTCCAGATGGAATTGAGCATTGTTTTGTTTTGTTCAAGATTTTCAGCGCTGATGTCATTCTGGACAAATTGCTCAGCTGCGGCTTTGTATTTCCCGTGTCTGATCAGTTGCATTTCCACCCCGATGCGGTCGAGCAGATCTTTGAAAAATATCATATTAGAACTTAATCCGAGGATGAACACATCACCGTAGGGATTGAGTATTACTTTGTCTGAGACAGAAGCCAGGTAATAGCTACCGTTTCCAAATTGTGTGGAGTAGGATATTATCGCCTTGCCTGAGGCTCTGAACCGCTTTAGGGCATCCCTAATCTCCTCCATCTGGGCAATGCCCATTTTTAGACTCTCGGGAGTCATATAGATGAACTTTATGCCCGGATCTTCAGCAGCAGCGTCGATTGCCTTGACAAAAGAATAAAGCGGCATGCTACCCGTCATATCGACATTGCCGGTCATCGGGTTAACGGAGAACTGTTCGCCCTTCTGTTCGGTAATAGGGGTTTTAAAATCGAGAAGCAATATGCTCTCCTTTGCAATAATCGGCTCCTCTGAAGAACTGAATGATGCGATGCCGACAAGTATCCCGATCCCTATGAATCCGAATATTAAAAAAGCCAGAATGGTACCCACGAATGATGCCAATAGTACTTTAAGAAAATCTTTCATATTGAAAACCTTTTATTTTATACTTGATATATTTTGCAAATATACACATATTTATTATCTTTGCTCCGATGAAGACGTTTGCGAGAAATATATTTTCCGTGCTGCTCATAATCTTATATGTGATAGGATTCGTGGGCTTTGGAGTGCACGAATGTCGCACTGAGGAGACTATAAATGTGCTCCTTATGATGGGCGATGTCTCTTGCGAGTCTATTCATGATCACTCTCACGATCATAACGGTTGTTCAGACAGTCGTTGTGACTCCCATCTCTTCCATTATACAGACTGCAGCGGAGAATGTTGCAGCACGGATGTTTTTGTAGTTTCTTCCGAGCAGGATCGTGTACAGGATGAAGATACGGGATTGTTTGCACAAATAGTCGCAATTCCCCTGCTTTGTGATGATCTGACGGCTCTTTATTCCAATGAGGCCGATTTCCCCTCAAGGGATTTTACTCCGCCAAAGGTCGGACTTCTACTATCAGCCCTTTCTGTCTGGAGGTTGTGATTTGCAGCTCTCCGGTGTTGTCGTGCGGTCATATTTGTGACCACGCGCCTCCCGTCTATTCCATGCATGCAATTAAAATCCACAACCATTCCAATCCAAAAGAATAAAAACAATAACATACAATGAGAAAAGCATTATTATCAGCAATTTTCATCCTTTTCTGCACAACAATCCTTGCGCAGGATTTCAAGGGTTCAGTAATTTACAGGAGAAGTGACGGTAAAACCGAACCCCTTCCCTTTGCACAGATATATATTATAGAGAAAGCAAAACTTATAGAGACTGACGAAAACGGTCATTTTACTATCAACCTCGAGGAGAGGACCACAATGGTAGCTACTTATGTGGGTTACACAAAAGATACCCTGATTGTGGATCCGGGAGTTCCTTCAGGAGAATTTTATCTGATGGGAGAAAATGAGGTAGATGAAGCTGTAGTGACCTCAAGACAGCTGACCAACACTCTCTCACGCATAAAACCGGTAAGAACTGAGGTAATTACAGCCGTAGGTCTCTGCAAAATGGCCTGCTGCAACCTTGCTGAGAGCTTCGAAAATTCCGCCAGCGTTACGGTAGGCTACTCGGATGCTATTACCGGAGCACGCCAGATCAAACTCCTCGGACTTGCGGGTACCTACACACAGCTATTGGACGAGAACAGACCGGTGATGAGGGGACTCGCATCGCCATTCGGTCTTACCTATGTTCCCGGCCAGTGGCTTGAGAGCATCCAGATTGCCAAAGGTCCCTCTTCGGTAATCAATGGACTCGAGGCCATTACAGGACAGATCAATATGGAACACCGTAAACCTACGGATGAGGTTCCCTTCTTTCTTCAGCTCTTCGGCAGCAGTCACGCTATGGCGGAAGCCAATATAGCCTCTTCTCTCCAGCTCAACGAGAGGTGGAGTACAGTAATCCTCGCTCATGCTTCTTCAGTGCTTAAGAGCATAGACCACAATGATGACGGCTTCAGGGATGAACCCCAGGCTACCCAATTCAATCTCTCAAACAGATGGCTCTACTACGATCCCAGCGGTTTCCAGATGCGTTTCGGTATCAGAGCATTAGCTGATGACCGACTTGGAGGGCAAATGGGATTTGAGAGGGATCATGACCCTTTGACAAGCGAATTTTGGGGTTCACGCATCAAAAATAAAGGTCTCAACGGCTATCTTAAATTGGGTATTCCTCTCAATGAAGAGAACAGTCACAATATTGCAATTGTTGCTGATTACAATTACCACACGCTTGGCTCCAGCTATGGATTGAAGACCTACGACGGCACTCAGAAATCCATATTCCTCAACCTTATCTATCAAAATCAGCTCAATGACAATCATCGTGTCTCATTCGGACTTTCGGGACAGGATGACGATTTTCGGGAAGATGTAGAAGATCACAGGACATATATATTTACTCCCGTTCCTTCACCGGAACCCATCACTTATAAGATCCCCCTCCACCGCAGGGAGAGATCGGTAGGTATTTACGGTGAATATAACTACACTCTCGACGATAAAGTAACATTCGTGGGCAGCCTTAGAGGCGACTACAACAACATCCATGGTTTTCTTTTTGCTCCCAGAGTAACACTCAAATATTCCTTTACTGATGATATCATCTTCAGACTTCTCGGAGGAAGAGGATTTAGAACCGCTAATTTATTTGCAGACAACATCGGAATCTTCTCTACCGGCAGGATTATTAATGTGGAAGAGATACGTGGTGATCAGCATAATCTGCTTGAGGATGCCTGGACATATGGAGGCAATATCACATTCTATCTCCCTTTCGGATATGAAAACAATACATATATAAGTTTCGACTACTTCAGAAACGATTTTCTGAAACAGGTAATTGTAGACCAGGAGCTGGATATATTACAGGCTCTTGTGTACAATCTTGACGGTAAGTCCTATACCAATACCTATCAGGTGGACTTCTCGGTAGATCCGATTGAAAGATTCAATATTGTGACTACATTCAGATACACTGATGCCAAGGTAACCCTGAGAGGTCAGGGTCTCGTTGAAAGACCTCTTACCAGTCGCTTTAAGGCAGTTTTCAACGCTCAGTACGCTACTGCGATGAACAAATGGACATTTGACTTCACCGCGCAGCTCAACGGCAAGACTAAACTTCCCAATTTCATGGCGGGTCAGGACAAGGTAATCGAGAAAGACGGAGAATATTTCTCACCTATATATCCGATGTTCTTCGCTCAAATTACCCGCAAATTCAGAGGCATAGATGTATATGTAGGTGGAGAAAACCTCGGCAATTACCGCCAGCGCAATGCCATACTCAATGCTGATAAGCCATTTTCAGAGGACTTCAATGCCAGTGCAATCTGGGGACCGCTTTCGGGCATTAAGATTTATGCTGGTCTCCGCCTCACAATCTGGAAATAATATATTTTGAATAAAAACACTCTAACAACCAAATATCAATTATTATGAAACAATTTGTAAAAATAATCCTCGTTGTTGCCATCGTGGCACTTTTTTCATCCAGTGCTGATGCACAGAATAGCAAAAAGAAACAGGCCAATATTGCTGAAGTGACGTTTGTAAGCAGCATTGACTGTGCAGGTTGTGTTAAGAAAGTCGAGGGCAATATCCCCTATGAAAAAGGTGTAAAGGACCTCAAGGTCAATCTTGATGACCGGACTATCTACATCAAGTATGACGCTACAAAGACTGACAAGGAGAAACTTGCTGCAGCCATTGTTAAACTAGGCTACACGGCTGAAGAGAAAGTGGTTGAAGAAACGAAAAAATAACTTTAAGACATGAAGACTATTGTAATTAGGATGGTTGTCCTTATGGCATTGTTGTCACTTTTGGTATCCTGCAATGATGTGAAAAAGGACGATTTCAAGGTATGGGCCTGGCTTGCCGGCCGTACTACAATGAGTGAGGAGCAGCTGGACCACTATGTCAGCGAAGCTGCCCGAGCAGGAATAGATGCTATTATCCTAGAGTGTCATGGCGCCAGGCCGGAGGTGATTGGGGATAGCGCCTCTTTCCGTGATGATGCAGCTATTCTCATCCTTGAGAAAGCGGCGATATATGCGAAGAAATACGATATTGAGCTTCATGCCTGGATGTGGACCACCAATAGGGCAGAGTTGAGTCTGAGAAAGGCGCACCCCGAATGGTATCAGGTCAATGCGCAGGGAGAATCTTGTGCGGATATCAAACTCTACAATAGAGAGCACTATAGATTTCTTTGTCCCACCCGTCCTGAAGTAACAGAGTATCTAAAGGAGAGGGTAAGGGAGATCGCTACCGTGGAGGGACTGACCGGAATCCATATGGATTTTATCAGATATCCCGATGCAATCCTTCCTTATAGATTGCAAGAGTCGAGGGGAGTGGTGCAGGATAAGGTCTATCCATTATGGGATTTCTGCTACTGTGATGTCTGTAGGGCTGCTTTTAAAGAGCAGACAGGTGTTGATCCGATGGATCTTGAGGATCCTACCTCCGATGAGGCCTGGATGCAGTTCCGTTATGACCGGATGTCGGAGATGGCTTCGGAGATTGCTGCTGAGATAAAGGCTTGTGGCAAGGTGGCTTCTTCCGCAGTATTTGCTTCTCCTTACGAGTCTAAAAAGTTGGTGCGCCAGGATTGGGCCAACTTCCGTAACCACGATTATATCTTTCCTATGATATATCACAAGTTTTATTTCGATGAGGATAAATGGGTAGAAACTGCTACCAGAGAGGGTGTTGAGGCACTCCGAGCTGCAGGTAATGATGCAGTGCTTTGCTCGGGTCTTTTTGTTGTTCACGTGCCCGCCGATAGGATAGAGGAGTTTATCGGTTATACTGAAAATGGCGGTTCTGATGGTATCTGTTTCTTCTCAATGGAGGAAATGGAGAAGCGTGAGGGGTACGTGGACTCTTTGAGAATTGTCCTTGAGAAGATCAGATTGTAAGATTAAAGAAAAAAGCAGTACCTTTACAAGTTATAAACCATACACTGACAGATACTGCTTTTTTATGAAAAAACTTTTTTTATCAGCGCTCGCTTTGGTTTTGGCCTACATTGCCGGAGCTCAATCTTGGGTGCGTATCAACCAGGTCGGCTATTTTCCCGATGATATAAAGGTTGCAGTGCTCATTTCCACTGACGAGGCTTCCTCCGCATTTGAGGTTCGTGATGCTATCACGGATGAAATTGTCTTCAAGAGTAGCGGTCTTAAGGCCAATGCTTCCAAATGGGCTTTAAAAAGTGCCTTCAGACTTGATTTTTCACCGGTCACCTCTGAAGGCTCCTATTATATTACCAGCAATGGGACAAAATCTCCCGTATTCCGCATCGGCGCCGATGTCTATGATGGCATCGCCGATTATTTGCTGATCTATATGCGGCAGCAGCGTTGTGGAGACAATCCCTACAACGATACTCTCTGCCACCAGCACGACGGCTATATTATATATCACCCTACAAAGAGCGGCCAGAAGATCGATGTTACGGGTGGTTGGCATGATGCTACCGACTATCTCCAATATACAACTACCTCTTCTACAACCATCTATCAGATGGCTTTTGCATATAAATATGCCAAGGATAAGAGCGTTTTTAAAGATCTCTATGATGCCAGAGGACGTAAAGGTCCCAATGGTATTCCCGATATCCTTGATGAGGTAAAATGGGGTCTGGACTGGCTTGACAAGATGAATCCTGCTCCCAGAGAGATGTATTATCAGATTGCAGATGACCGCGATCATGCCGGTTTTCGTCTTCCTCATCGTGATACGGTTGATTACGGATATGGCCCGGGTAAGGGCAGACCCGTCTATTTCGTGACCGGAGAGCCCCAGATCGCTCATAAAAAGGTCAACAGGACTACGGGGGTTTCTTCCGCTGCGGGTAAATTCGCCTCTACATTCAGTCTTGGAGCTGATGTAATCAGGGATTACTATCCTGAATTTGCAGCCAAAATTGAAGGAAAAGTTCAGGATGCGTATGATTTTGCTCTTGAATTCCCAGGCAATACACAGACTGCGTGTGTGATTTCTCCCTATTTCTACGAAGAAGACACCTGGGTGGATGATATTCAACTGGCGGCAGCTACACTATACTCTCTCAATGGAGAAGAGTATTGGAAAAAACAGGCTGCTTATTGGGGTGAGCTGGAGCCGGTTTCCCCCTGGATGGAGCGCGGACGTGGTCCCGGTAAGGAATACCACCACTACCAGTGGTATCCCTTTATCAATCTGGGCCACTATCTTCTTGCCTCTAGCGATGACAAAGAGGTTAGCAGCGAATTTGCCGAATATATGAGGCAAGGACTGCAGTATCTCCGCAATAGGGCGGGTGACGAGCCATTTATGCACGGAGTGCCATACCTCTGGTGCTCAAACAACCTCACCTCTGCTGCCGTTACTCAGGCGCGTCTCTACGAAGAGGCCACAGGTGACACCCAGTTCAGGGAGATGGAGACGGCACTCAGAGATTGGCTTCTTGGCTGTAATCCGTGGGGTACAACTATGATTTGCGGTTACCCCGAGGCGCCGGTAGAGGGCTATGACTTTCCCTCAGATCCTCATTCATCCTATTTGCTGGTAAATGGCGACAATACCTATGGAGGTCTGATTGATGGCCCCATTTACAGTATTCTCTTTGAGGAAAGAGCAGGATTTTCACTCACCAAACCAGACGAGTTCGCTGTTTTTAATAAAGGAATCGCGGTATATCATGATGATATCGGTGATTATGCCTCTAATGAACCCACTATGGATGGTACCGCGGGTCTGACCTATTATTTTGCATCGCTTGAAGGTCGCGGAAACGCTCTCAAAAGCGCTCCTGCAACACTCAAAGACAAGTATGGAGCAGTGGAAAGGGTTAATCCTGAGAACAAAGAGATCTATCTGGTCTTTACCGCGGATACTGATTTTAATGGTGCAGAATCCATACTCAATACTCTCAAAAAGAACAAAATCAAAGCGGGCTTCTTCCTTACCGGCAATTGCCTCCGCAAACCCGAACATAAGGAAATTATTAAGCGAATTATCGCAGAAGGTCACTATTTGGGAGGCCATTCCGACAACCACGTACTGATGGCAGATTGGGGTGCCGACAGGTCTACCTTGATGACTACTGATAGCATCGTTACTGATATACGTCGCAATTTTGATGCACTTGCATCTTTCGGTATCAAGCCTAAAGATGCATTGTGGTATATCCCTGCATACGAGCACTACAACAGAGAAAATGTGGCTCTACTGAATGCTTACGGACTCAAAACCTTCAATTATACCCCCGGGACCGGCACCCCCGCCGACTACACCACTCCTGACA
>JAAZEZ010000081.1 GCA_012511975.1 Bacteroidales bacterium
ACTTTAGGGTGTTCACCACCTTGCGTGTGTCCGTTATTATTGCCTCGGATTCATCAGGAATCTTTGCCAGGAAATGTTTGTCTAGCTTGGCGTAGAGGGACAATTCTACCTTCTTGGGATCTACCATGACAAACTTGAGCTCAGCTGGATGTTTTGTATAGAGAAGTGAAGTTATTATACAATTGAGACCTACGGATTTTCCCATACCGGTAGCACCGGCAATGAGCAAGTGAGGCATCCTTGCGAGGTCAAGGAAAAAGGGCTCGTTGGTAACGGTAATACCCATCGCCAGAGGAAGCTCCATATCGGTGCTCTTAAACTTAGGGTCATTAAGAATGGACTTAAGAGGCACTACCGAGGGATTTTCATTGGCCACTTCAATACCTACAGAGTCGATAAGAGTGACTACACGTACACCTTTTGCCCCGAGAGAAAGTGCAATATCCTCTTCACGACTACGTACCTGCGATATCTTCATACCGTCTGCCAAATGGATCTTATATAGCGTAACGGTAGGTCCCATTTTGGCAGTTATCGCCACCACCTTAATCTTATAGTGACCTAACACAGTCACAATTTTCGTTTTATTCTTTTCAAGTTCCTCCATTGAGACGGTATGCCACTTATCCCTGTAATCATCCAATAGTGAGAGTGAGGGATTACGATAGTCAGGCAAATCAAGTCTGGGATCGAAAAGACGGGATTTTTCCTCCTCTGTAAGATTTTTTATAAAATCATGATCCGAGCCCTCTATCTTGATGATCACATCATCCGGATTATCACTCTCAATTGGAGTTATAGGCCCGGCGGTTTCCTGAGAAGATGAGTCTGAATTAGGGATAACCTCTGTGATTATATCAGGTTGCAATTCTTGATATTCCGGATCACAAACGGAATCATCGGAGACTTCTTCTTCCTCTTCTGCTTCAATCTCAGCATCCTCGTCAGTAGCGATAGCCTTCTCTCTGCGGGGGCGATTGGCCACATCCCACATAAGGTCATCAAAGCGCAATGCAACTTTCTTACTGAGCAGAACGAGCCAGAGTAGCAGCAATATCATCAGCACACAACCGGCTCCGATATTGCCGAGCATTGAGATGAGCCAAGCAACAGCATGTCTGCCATAAGAGCCACCAAGACCGTTGCCTAAAAAGTACTCATATTTGGTAAAACCTGAAACATAGGCCAAAATTAAAGAAATGACAATCGCGCCAATGAGCGACACCATGAAGAGACGCAGCAAATTGATTTTTCGAAGTCTAAAACAAGCAATCGACACGGCTCCAAAAAAGAACGGTATTGCAAAAGCTCCCAGGCCGAATAATTTAGATATAAGGAAATCTGCCCATATCAACCCTATTCTGCCGCCAGAATTGGAGGCTTCTTCAGCTGCACTGGAAAGCACCTGGGGGTCGCGCAATAAACTCTGATCGGAGGTCCAGGTAAATATATAGGACACCAACGCCACGACAGTGAAAATGGTGAGCGCAAGAAAAATAAATCCAAGCAGAATTCTCATAACACGAGCATCTGCACTGGATAACCAGGGCTCGCGTGGCTCTTTTGTAACTTTATTTTTGCGACTTTTCTTATTTTTACCTGATTTGGACTGTTTCATTTTTCCTCGGTAAATCAGTTTTTCTTTTTCTTCTTGTTCCTCGATTTTTTGCCGAATCCGGATTTAGAGCTACCTGAAGCCATCATACCGGGACGATTAAATGTAGCATCGCTTGAGAGCGTGCTCAACTGAAGTCCTTCAGGTACCTTCAGGCGGCCTTCCGAGAGTTTTTCCATATCGCTGAAGATCGTTTCATCTGCTACCGAATCTTTATTCCAGATGAGATACTGTTGTCTCATATAGTGTCCGAGAGTGCAGATCATTTCTATCTTGTCATCATCGTCTTCTCGTGACGCGATCAGATTGATCATATTTTCGATATTGCGCCCATAACAGCGTGCCTTTATAGGCTTCTCCTCATAGTGGATCTGCTCAGGACGGCTGAAGAATTCCTTTTTATCCGGCATCGGATAGGGAGCGTCAACATCTATATCAAAGTCGGCAATTATATACATATGGTCCCAGAGTTTCTGCCTATAATCAGGAAAATCTTTCATCTGAGGATTGAGTATAGCCATTATCTGGATGACAGCGCGTATCTGTTCGTTACGTTTCTCTCGATCAGGTATTCTTTTGACCTGCTCTATCATCTGCTGAACATGCCTTCCATACTCGGGCAGGTGAAGTATATCTCTTTGAGTATTATAATCCATACAACTAAATATTTTTGATAAACAATTTACAAATATAACGTTTTTTGGGAAACAATGGCCTATATCAAAAGAGTTGGCCGACTGCATACATACAAAAAAAGTACCTGAATAATAATTCAAGCCCCCAATTAGCATTAAAGTTAATAAATACAAATTGAATTATAAAAACAGATGAGGTTTCGGAAAGTAATGTGTGATAAAACCTTCATTTGCATTTTGTGGAAACTGGTGCTACTTTTGTAGTTAATGTGCTAAAAAATTAAAACGATGAGCATTATGGGAAAAATTCTGGTCACCGGATCACTGGGACAGCTTGGGTGCGAGCTGAAAGAACTGGCAGGAAATGGTCAAAATTGGATATTTACCGATGCATTGCCTGGCAATGGGACTCTACAATTAGACATCTGTGACCGGCAGCGCGTAAAAGAGTTGATGGAGGAACACGATGTAGATCTGGTGATCAATTGTGCCGCATATACAAATGTGGACAAGGCCGAAAGCGACAAGGAACTAAGCACCAAAATTAATGCGGAAGGACCTGCAGTCCTTGCACGGTGCGTTCGAGAAAGTAATGCAGCGCTTATACATATCTCCACCGATTATGTGTTTGACGGAAAGCGCAAGATGGGTGCTTACCGCGAGAATGACACCTGCCGCCCACAGAGCGTTTACGGTATTACCAAGCGTCAGGGAGAGCTAGCCATACGCAGAAGCCGTTGCCGCGGGATAATCATCCGCACCGCCTGGCTCTACTCTTCTTACGGCAATAATTTCGTCAAAACAATGGTGCGTCTGGGTAGCGAAAAGAGTGAAATCGGAGTGGTAGCAGACCAAACAGGCACACCCACTTATGCTCGTGATTTAGCCAAAGCAATTCTGACCATAGCACCACATATCGGGGAGCGAAGAGGTGAAATTTACCACTATACCAATGAAGGCAGCTGTACATGGTTTGATTTTGCGGCACTGATAATGCTCTATTGCGGTCTCGATTGCAAGGTCAATCCTATAACTACGGAAGAGTACCCGACTGCTGCACACAGGCCGGCATATTCACTACTCGATAAGAGTAAAATAAGGGAAGAATTTGGGGTGGAGACACCCTGGTGGAGCGTTTCGCTCAAAGAATCTCTGCACAAGATGGGAAAGCTGGCGCCTCAGCATCTCTAGCCACTAAAATTACCTCCTTTGGATCAATGCCCCAGTCTATAGCTAACACGGGGTCATTCCATCTATACGAACCCTCCATTTCCGGAGCATAGTAGTTGTCGCATTTGTATTGGAATATTGTATTATCCTCCAATACCAAAAAGCCGTGTGCAAATCCGCGCGGAACAAAAAATAACCGTTTATTTTCGGCACTGAGCTCTACTGAGACATATTTACCATATGTAGAGGAATCAAGGCGAATATCAACGGCTACATCAAGAACACGGCCCTGTACTACTCTCACAAGTTTAGCCTGTGCCGCATTACCCTTCTGAAAATGAAGTCCGCGCAGCACTCCACGCTTCGCAGAAAAGGACTCGTTGTCCTGCACAAAATTGATTTTTTGCACATTATCTTCAAACTCCCTCAGGGAGAAGGATTCGAAAAAATAACCCCTATGGTCGTAGAAGACTTTGGGTTCGATGATCACAGGGCCCTCTATAGCCGTTTTGATATAATTCATTTCACAATATTTTTTACAAAAATAGTAAAATAGTTCTGAGTTCCGAGTAAGTAGTGTGTAGTTAGTAGTGCAAGGTAACACGTAACTCACACCCCTACTCACATCTTAGTGCTTCAATAGGATCAAGGCGAGAGGCGCGGCGGGCAGGCAGATAGCCGGAAAGGATGCTGACCACTAAACAGATTATCACCGCCACTCCCAGCCACCGCCATGGGAGTGTAAAGGCACACCCTATCAACAGAGCTACAACATTGCCGAAGAGTAGCCCCATAAGCAGACCCGCAGCGCATCCAATCTGTCCTACCAGCACTGCTTCGGCCAAAAATTGCATCGCAATGATACGCGGTTTGGCGCCAAGTGCTTTACGTATACCTATCTCGCTGGTTCTCTCTTTGACGGAGACCAGTAATATATTCATTAGTCCTACCGAAGCCCCGAGCAAAGTAATCAATCCTATGACCAAAGCCGCTATGGAGAGTTTCCCCTTAAGGGTCTCTAACTCCCTTATCACCGAATCACTACGGCTGATTGCAAAATTTGCCTTATCCTGCGGACGCACTCCCCTGATAAGTTTCATAACCACAACTGCCCTCTCCCACGCCTGTTCAAATAGGGTCTCATCCTCTCCTACCGGCATTATATTTAGTAAATAATGCGAATCTGGAGCAAGAAAACGAGTACGTGCTACGCCCAATGGCACCAATACCGTATTGTCTGTACCGATACCGAATAGCGACCCCTCTCTCTCCATCACACCGACCACGTAATATTCCACAGCACCCACTCTTAGAGTCTCACCGAGAGGATCACGATCGTCGAAGAGTCGTCGTGCGATATTATCCCCTATTATGCAGATGTCGCTTGACCCTTCAATCTCACGATTGCTGAAGTTGCGTCCGACGGCCAGTGAGGCAAGTCCAAGACGGAGATAATGCTCGTCCGTAGCTGTCACTGTGATTGTAGGATCGCTGCTGATCCCTTCGGCAGAAACCTGCTGCATCACCAACGAGGAACTGATGCTGACCACCGCTTGAGAATCATATCTCCGTACAAATTGCTCTGCATCAGCCCAGGAGATCCCGCGAGCCTCTCTCTCACCCTTCTCTTCAAGAGAGGTAATAGTGAAGCAGTGAGCACCCATGCGGCCGAAACTCTTTTCTACAGTGCGCGAAAGGCCTTCGATGGCAGTCTGAATGGAAACCAAAGAAGTGATACCTGTCGCGATAATCAGTATGGTAAGGGTGGCGCGCAATCTATTGTCCAGAAGAGAGTCGATTGCCATATTGAAAAATCCTTTCATCCTCAAGCTTTTTCCCTTTCAATTATGTTCCAAAAATAGGAAAATAATTTAGATTAAGTTAACTTTGCCGCGCAAAATTGAATTTAAAATGGAAAACAGAAAAAAAGAGAAAAGCCGCACAGCCGGCAGAGATAAAACATATAGTGCCAAGCCGGCACGAAAAAGCGATTTAGCTGATAATGGGAAACGCGCTAGCACGCATCCCGCAGGCCGTCCGAAAAAAGACGATAACGAAAAACACCATCATAAAGATGGCGATAAACCTCTCAAAAAGAGCAGACCCGCCGAAAAGTACGGAGGTACCGGAGGTGCGAAACATAGATATGACAAAAATGACAGCACTGAAAGGTATGAGAGACATGACCGGTACGACAAACACGAAAAGTGCGAGAAAAGTGAAAGGTATGAGAAGCATGAAAGGCCTGACAAACCCGGGAGAAAAGAAAGCCGTGAAAGGTACGACAAGCATGGTAAGTCTGAAAGCCATGGCAGATATGGGAGGGGCGAAAGGTATGACAAGCGAGACCGGTATGACAAACCTGAAAGAGGTGACAGAGGTGAAAGACCTAAAAGATCAGAAAGATCTGAGAAGAACGAAACTGTACGTCTTAACAAATTTATAGCAAACTCCGGCATCTGCTCCAGAAGGGAAGCCGATGAGTATATCAAAACCGGCCTTGTAACAGTTAACGGTGTAATTGTCACTGAACTGGGCACCAAAGTTAAGCCAGATGATGATATTCGTTTCAACGGCCAACGTCTCAAAGGAGAAAAGAAGGTCTATCTCCTGATGAACAAGCCCAAAGATTATGTCACCACTATGAGCGACCCGCATGCAAAAAAATGCGTTATAGACCTCATCTCCACTGAAAAGTGTAAAGAGCGCGTAGTGCCCGTGGGACGTCTCGACAAAGCTACCACCGGTGTATTGCTATTTACCAATGATGGCGATTTGGCGGTACGCCTCACGCACCCTTCGCAAAATGTAAAAAAGATATACCACGTATTCCTTGACAAATATCTCAAAAAACCCGATTTTGATGCACTGGTTAAGGGAATTACACTTGAGGATGGAGAAATACACGCGGATGCGCTATCTTATGTAGATGATGATATGGCACAGGTGGGCATCGAGATCCATTCGGGCCGCAATCGTGTTGTACGCAGGATGTTCGAACACCTCGGATACAAAGTAACCAAACTTGACAGAGTCTATTTCGCCGGCCTTACCAAAAAGAAACTCCGCCGAGGAGCATGGAGATTTTTAACGGAGGAGGAAATTACATTCCTGAAAATGGGCAACTTTAATTGATAGCTATTGGCCGTTAGCCATTAGCAGCAAATAACTACACATTTAAAATGACACAACAGAAGCATAAATCCGGATTTGTAAACATCATAGGCAACCCCAATGTTGGCAAGTCCACGCTGATGAATGCCCTCGTGGGAGAGAAACTTTCCATCGTGACGGCCAAGGCACAGACCACCCGCCATCGCATAATGGGAATTGTAAATGAAGATAATTGGCAAATCGTCTATTCCGACACTCCCGGCATTATCAAGCCTCACTACAAACTCCAGGAGAGTATGATGGACTTTGTGGATACTGCCATAGGTGATGCCGACATTATCATTTATGTCACAGATGTTGTAGAAAAGAGGGATAAGAATATCGCGTACATTGAGAAACTCAACCAACTGGAATGCCCGGTGATTCTCGTCATCAACAAAATAGACCTAAGTACTCAGGAGAAGGTAGTGGAGATGATGTCTCAATGGAAAGAACTTCTTCCCAAGGCTGAAATCATACCCGTATCTGCTACTGAAAAGTTTAACCTGGAGAAATTGTTTGACACAATTCTGGCATATCTTCCGGTAAGTCCTCCCTGGTATGACAAGGATGCATTTACCGACAAAAGTTTGAGGTTTTTTGCTTCGGAAATAATAAGAGAGAAAATATTACTAAACTATTCCCAGGAAATCCCTTACTGCACGGAAGTGGTAATAGAGGAATTCCAGGAGGGGAAAGAGAGATACGATATCAGCGCCGTGATCAATGTTATGCGTAATTCTCAGAAAGGCATTCTAATCGGCAACAAGGGAGCAGCTCTCAAGAAGACAGGCACTCAAGCCCGTATAGACATGGAGGACTTTTTTGAGAAAAAAGTTTTCTTAAAACTCTATGTCAAGGTGGAGCCCGACTGGAGGGAAAACAGACGAAAACTGCGCGATTTTGGATATATTTACGAGTGATACAATAATTGAGATACAGTTATATGGCAAATAAAAGAGACGAATTTGTAGAAGAAGACGATTTCCTGACTGAAGAGAAATACGCAGACGAGGAATCTGATCAGGAGGACATAATTGTAGACGAAGATGATGATACTGAGGAAGACCACAGGTATGATAAAGTTATGGCCGGAGGTGAGAGCAAGTATAAATTATCCGGAATGTACCGTGACTGGTTTTTGGATTATGCTTCATACGTAATCCTCGACAGAGCCGTTCCACATATTGATGACGGACTCAAGCCCGTACAACGTCGCATTCTCCATGCTATGAAGAAGAGTGATGACGGTCGCTTCCATAAGGTAGCGGGAATCGTGGGAGACACAATGAAACTCCACCCACACGGAGATGCTTCCATTAAGGACGCACTGGTACAGCTTGGCCAAAAGAATTATTTGATCTCTACTCAGGGCAACTGGGGCAACATTTTTACGGGAGACCCTGCGGCCGCAATGAGATATATCGAGGCAAGACTGAGCAAATTCGCCCTCGAGGTGGCATTCAACCCTAAAATCACCGAATATGTACCCTCGTATGACGACACAAGTGAGGAGCCTGTCGCCCTCCCGATGAAGTTTCCACTGCTGCTGGCACAAGGCACAGAGGGTATTGCCGTGGGACTTGCAGTAAAAATCCTGCCACACAACTTTAATGAATTGATAGATGCCTGCATTAGTGCACTGAAAGGTGAGGATTTTGAGATATTCCCCGATTTCCAGACCGGAGGTTTGGCAGATTGCTCAAAATACAACAGGGGATTGAGGGGCGGTAGAATCAAGATTCGCGCAAAAATAATAAAGGTAGACAGAAGAACTCTCTCCATTACCGAACTGCCCTTTGGACAAACCACCGACTCCCTGATAGACTCCATCATCAAAGCTAATGAAAGAGGCAAAATCAAGATCCGCAAGGTGGACGATATGTCTGCTGACAACGTGGACATCAATATCCAGTTACAGAATGACATTTCTCCCGACAAGACCATAGATGCTCTCTATGCATTCACCAACTGCGAGGTCTCCGTCTCCCCTAACGCCTGTGTCATCCACGAC
>JAAZEZ010000082.1 GCA_012511975.1 Bacteroidales bacterium
AAGGCGTGGGGGTTCGAGTCCCTTCGCCCGCACAAAAATCCCCCCTTAATCGTCTGATTTTGAGGGGGTTGTTTTTTTGATTGTGGGTGCTAATAATATTGCTTCCGGAGTCCAAGCTAATTCAGATATTATGCCGTTGTTTTGGACTTGACTACAACTTTGTTGTAAATCAACAGCCCGATGATGCTGACCACTCCGATAATGGAAAGCAGTGCCCATAACTGGCCGGGACGGCCCATTTCATCCACAAACTTCACATAGAGTGCAGAGCCGAGGAAAGAACCTATGGAACTGCCAATAACTCCATAGAGGAAAGAATAACCCATATAGAGAGCTTTCTTGTCGGGAGGGGAAATCATTCCTATGTAGGAAAGGAACTTGGGATGTGTGGTCATTTCTCCGATGGTGAAGACCATAATTCCGATAATGAATACCCAAGGCTTTGAAGAGATACTCAAAATAAGCATACCCAGCGTACCCAGTGCCAGACCGGTAATCATGGTAGGAAGGGGACGGGTCCTGGCTACAATCTTCGAAACGAAGAGCTGAAGACAGATGATGACACCTGCATTGACTACAGTCACATGCTCCGTATCGAACACCCACGAGGGATTCTCAACGAAAAGTCCAAGGAATGAATTAACCGCATTATTGACCGGTGTCATATCCATATGATCCCTGAGATACCACAATACAGTACCGTACATCTGGAAATAGAGGATCCAAAAACCCGAATAGAGCAGAATAAAGATTATAAACTTGAAGTCCTTGAGTACTGTGAGGATCCCAAGAAGCGTTTCGCCAACGCTCTGTTGCTGAGTATCAGGGTCTCGTAGAGAAATGGGTTCTTTATAGAAAAAGGTATTGATAAGCAGAAGTATCAATCCCACAACCGCAGCCATGTAGAAAATATATTCATATCCCATCGCTTTGAGGTTGGGAACAAGGAACAATGGAAACAGGAAGGCGCCCAGATTAATAGACCAATAGAATATTCCGAATCCGAGGGTGGAATTGGTCTCATCCGTGGATTTGGCTATTGTGCCGCTGATAACCGGCTTAAAAAAGCCCGCACCTATCGCCATAAGGATCAGCGAGGCAAATACAAGACCATAATTAGTAAATACACCTGTCAGTGCATAACCCACTATCATACACGCAAAGGCGAAAAACAGGATTTTTCGGTAGCCATAGCGGTCAGCAATTCCTCCGGCAATTATCGGAAGAAAGTAAAGCAGAGGTTGGATAGTACCTAAAATAGTACCTGCCTGCATTCTCGAAAATCCGAGGCCGCCATCCATAGTACCTGCAACCAGATAGACCGATAAAACCGATAATACACCGTAATAAGCACCTCTTTCGAAGAACTCCATCACAATAACTACCCAAAAGTTTCTTTGAAATTTGCTTCTCATAATGAATCTTAGAGATAAATCCTGGAGCCTTTCACGGGACTCGAACCCGCGACCTGCTCATTACGAATGAGCCGCTCTACCAACTGAGCTAAAAAGGCCTGTCAGCGGCTGCAAAAATACAAATTTTTTACAGAAAAAGCTTTTTAGGTGAACAACTTCACATGATTTTACTTACCTTTGCCGACAGCACTGCAGAAGAGTGCACTTTTGAGATGAACAGAATCTTTACAAATAACTATTACTACTACTATTACCGCCGTTCCACAGACCGGGGATAGTACCCTTTTGTATTCGAATTTCTGTTGCATGTCCCGGTCCTTTTGGAGCGGGTTTTTTTTTGAAAAAAATCAATAAACAATAAATAAACACATAAAACACACAATTATGGCAAACATTAAATTTTTCTCAGGCGAGGAGATTCCTCTGGAACTCCACAAAGTAAGAATTGTACAGAAACTCCATCTGGTGCCCATAGAGCGCCGTCGTGATGCTATTAAAGAGGCAGGCTACAATACTTTCAAACTCACTACAAAGGATGTCTTCCTCGATATGCTCACTGATAGCGGCACCAATGCTATGAGCGACAACCAGTTGGCAGCTATGATGAGGGCGGATGACGCCTATGCGGGCTCAGAGTCATTTGCGCGCCTGCAAAAGGGTGTAAAGGAAGTTCTTGGTAAGAAATGTCTCCTCCCGGCTCACCAGGGGCGCGCTTGCGAGAACATCATAGCCAAGGCATTCATCAAACCAGGCCAGATAGTGCTTACAAACTACCATTTCACCACTACACTTGCACATATAACTGAAGTGGGCGGTAGGGTAATCGAACTTCTTCACGATGAAGCACTCGAACTTGAATCCTCCAATCCCTTCAAGGGCAACATAGATATCGAGAAACTGGTGGCCGCTATAGAGGAGAACGGAGCCGAGAACATCGCGTTCATCCGTATGGAGGCTTCGACCAACCTGATCGGCGGACAACCCTTTTCCATCAGAAACATGATGGATGTGCGCAAGGTGGCAGATCACTACAATATAATGCTTGTACTCGATGCCAGTCTTTTGGGCGAAAACGCATACCTGGTGAAGCAGCGTGAAGAGAAATGGAAAGAAAATACGATGGCAGATATTGTAAAGATGATGACAGGACTTTCAGATCTCGTCTATTTCTCTGCAAGAAAACTTACCTCATCACGCGGAGGCGGCATCTGCACCAATGTAAGGGAACTTTATTTGAAAATGGAACCGCTGATTCCCCTTTTCGAGGGATTTCTCACTTACGGTGGAATGTCAATCAGAGAGATTGAGGCGATGGCCGTGGGAATCTATGAGACCATTGACGAAACTATGATCAGCCAGAGTGTCAATTTTATTAAATACTTCGTGAACAATGCGGTCAAGGCCGGAATTCCGATGGTAACTCCCGCCGGTGTACTTGGAGCCCACGTCAATGCAGGTAAATTCTGCGAACACATCCCCCAGCATCAATATCCCGCAGGAGCACTAGCAGCGGCATTTTTCTTAGTTTCAGGTGTAAGGGGTATGGAGCGCGGTACTGTTTCAAGCGTAAGGGATGAGAAGGGCAACGAGATTCCTGCAGATGTCGAGTTGCTGCGCCTTGCATTCCCACGTAGGGTATTTACTCTTTCACAAACAATGTATGCGCTCGATCGCCTTACCTGGCTCTATGAGAACAGGCACCTTATTGGTGGCTTGAGATTTACCTATGAGCCTCCTGTGCTGAGATTCTTTATGGGAGAATTGGAACCTCTCACCGATTGGCCCTCTAGACTGGTGGAGAAGTTCAGGAAGGATTTCGGTGACAGTCTGTAGCCAATGGTTTAGGATTGAAGGGCTTATTTGAGCCTTACTACCCTGATGCCGTTATTGCTTTTAATGCCGCTGATATACTCTGTCAGCGGCTTTTTATTGATTATCACCTCCATTTCAACAGAAGAGGCGTGGATAAAGGTAAGTTGACCTCCCTGCCAATATGCGTAGCCTACATGAGCGATGTCGAGCCCTTTTGCAGTGCTATTGAAGCAGATGATATCACCATCGCGGATAAGATGCTCACAGGCGGCTATTTCTTCCTTGGGAATGTAGTAGTAGTTGAAGCCGTTGAGATACTCCTCTGCAGCGCGGATCTTCTCCACAAGAGAGGGATTTTCCCTGAGTTGGCGGTAGGAGTCAGTATGTGTGCTCATAAAGGAGAACTCCTGTGCCCAGGGTACGCCTCCGATCTCTGCAGTAATCTCCTCCATAATATCTCTCTCTGCAGCTTGCCTGATCCATTCCGAAGTGTAGTGGATACGTGATGAGTAGTCTTTTACGACAACGTCGCGGTAGCGGAGTTGTCGTAGATTGTCGCAATAGGACTCAAAGTCAGGATCCTCTTCCTTCAGAGTAAGTGAAAATGCCAGACACATCTCAACAAAGAGAATACAGTCGGTTTTGTCCATGTAGACAGTGAGCATCTCGGGATCCTCTTCTAGAGTGCCGGCAACATAGGGAGTGCCGAGCTTTTTAAGTGCGGTCTTGATCACCAATTGATCCATCGGTAGTGCCTTGTGGGGCAGCATCTGTTCCAGTAGTCTCTCAAAAGATGCTTTGTCTTCAGGAGTAAAACGCACCTGCTGTTGAGGCTGACTGCAGGATGGTGTAAGGGTGCAAAGGAGCACCAGGAGTGAAAGTATGTATCTCATAGCAATGGAATTATCAAAAAAGGTGAGACATAAGCCGGATTCTGTACCTTATTATCTTAAAGGTTCCTATCATTTATCTATCGCGACCTACCCCCCGGCAACGGGCGAGCAACCCTTGATTGCCGGTATATTTGGTCTTGCAGCCTCCCGGTACGTACCCTGCCGGTGTCACCATCGACAGTTGTGAGCTCTTACCTCACATTTTCACCCTTGCCCTTGCGGGCGGTTCTTTTCTGTTACGCACTCCACAAACTTTCATCTGTCTGTGCTTTCCACAGGGAAGTGCTCTGTGCTGTCCGGACTTTCCTCTCCCGAAAGAGCGATAGGAAGTCTCACCTGCAGTGCAAATATATGAATATATTTTGGAAAAGATCTTTAAGGAATTTAATTCTGAATCAATTGATTTCGGCTTCTTATCTTGAAAGTGAATCTTTATTTCTATATTTGCACAGATGAAATGGATTGGGAGAATATTGCTGGCTTTGGTTGCCTTTCTGTCGCTTTGTGTTGCAGCTCAAAGCGGACATGCCGTTTTGGGGCAACTTGTTCTCTCTGATGATATCACAACTTTTGCCGACCACACCGGCAAAATACCTCTGCCCGAGGTGGACCGCAGATGTGATTTAATGCTGCCCGTAAATAGTGCCGGTGTTCCCGGGATACATTTTCAGCAGGTAGCCGGCTCAGCAAACAATTCTCCGGGCCATAAGAGGCAAATGGATTCTTTCAAGCGCTATACGATACTTCTTTACGGCCGAATCTGTCCCTGCGGCTTTATCAGGGAGAACCATATTACATTTTTGGCCACATCATCACTTATGGATTCAGTCGCAAGGCGTATTTCAAATTGTATTCTGATTATTTAGCGGTATCGGATTAAGTTGTATTACCTCTAGTGTGATTCCGGGAATGACCTAATTTGCAGTCTTCCCCCTTTTTATCATATTTATCCAACCCTTAAAAGAATACGAAAATGAATAATAATTTTGTAAAAACCAGATCTACAAGAGACATAATAATATCTACAGTTCTCCTGGCAGGAGGTGTCCTAATGGTGGCCCTTCCCACGCCGGCATCAGTTAATATCGCAGGCCTCTTTATCGCCTGTACGGGAATCGTACTCTTCGCGGTACTCAAAACCGGCTGGAAAAACAGCGAAACCCGTGAAAAATTTTCATCCAAAACCCTCTACTTTTCCAGGGAAATGGAAAACAAGTTAAAAGAAGCCATGGAAGGCTCACTCAAGAGTATAACTGCTGATACAACCAGCCAGTCTTCAGCAATAAAACTGGACATCCTCTACAATAAAAAGACAGGCAAAGCGTTTTGCCAGCTTTCAGAATATATCCCTTACCAGTACCACCCTTTTACTGAAATGATCTCCAAGCCTGTGGAGGAGATACTTCATCTTGTCTGAATAACATAGGATGGAATACGTAATTCTTATAATATCGCTGCTTGCAATAGTCTTCGGAGCTGACCGTTTTGTGGGTGCCTCCGCGGCTATTGCCCGCCGTCTCAAAATATCTGATTTTGTGATTGGAGCAGTTGTAGTGGGATTTGGTACCTCATTTCCCGAATTGCTTGTCAGTCTTAAAGGAGCAATTTCAGGAAATGCTGATGTGGCTATCGGTAATGTGGTAGGTTCTAATATTTTAAATGTGCTGGGAATTCTTGGAGTGACTGCATTGCTCTTTCCGATAGCGACAACCAGGGAAAATATCCGTAGGGATGCTCCTTTTTGTGTTGGAGTCAGCGTATTGCTGGTCCTTCTTGCTTTTGATTTTTTTACTAAAGGTGAAACTCTCATTTCCAGAATAGATGGCATAGTTCTTCTGGCGGTTTTCGCATTTTTCTTGTGGATAACTCTCAGAAAAGGAAGTCAGGATCCATCGGATGACACCCAGGTAAAACTTTTCAATGAAAAACCATTGTGGTATAGCATCACAGTAGCGATTGTGGGACTAAGTGTCCTAATAATAGGTTGTCATTTCTTTGTGGAAAAAGCTGTGGTTATAGCACGCAATTTTGGGGTAAGTGATGCCTATATCTCTATTACCCTCATAGCTTGCGGTACTTCTCTTCCGGAGTTGGCAGCGTCTATTACAGCAGCGTTCAAAAAAAATACCCAGATCGCTTTGGGAAATGTTATTGGCTCCAATATTTTAAATATTTTATTTATACTGGGAACAAGTTCTTTGGTTCGGCCGCTTCACAGTCCGGACATTGTGCTTACGGACTATCTTGTAATGACAGGTGCAGCACTTCTGTTGATGATTTTTGCCACCACAAAAGTGCGTATTTCACGTTTTGAGGGCTTGTTGATGCTTGCTGCTTATGTTGCCTACAATATCTGGCTTTTTAGTATGCAGGGTTGATCGCTCTAGGGTTTCATTACTGCCTGCCAGCAGGCTTTGCGGAGTGTGCCTCTAGCATCGTCCCCATCGTACTGCCAATACATTATGC
>JAAZEZ010000083.1 GCA_012511975.1 Bacteroidales bacterium
AACTTATCGAAGTTGAGGAGAAAGATGCCATCCGTAACTTTAAAAATCCCATAACGGGAGAATTGATTATGGAAAAATATGGTCTTCCGCCCTGCAGTACTGTCGGTGTGATCAAGGAAGAGATCAAGAATGCCATTCTGGATGGAGAGATACCCAATGAATTTGAGGCAGCCTATCGTCTGATGGAGAATAAGGCCGCCGAACTGGGCCTTGAGCCGAAGAATTAACTACCCTATCCCATCTTCCAATAGAAGTTAAGTCTGTGAAGAGAGATCTTTCGGCAGTGCTATTCATCTGATATATCAATACCACAGAGCCTCTGCTGCCATTTCCAGGCAGAGCGGAGGGTTTCGTAAAGACTTTTACGTGCATACCAGCCGAGTTCTTCGTTAGCATAGGAGGGGTCAGCCCATATTGCCTCTATATCGCCTTCACGTCTGCCGGTAATGCGATAGTTGAGTTGCAACCCGTTGACCTGTTCGAAAGTTTTGACTATTTCCATTGTGGAAACCCCTTGTCCCGTACCGATATTGAAGACTTCAAAGCTCTTTTTCATCTTTCCATCGAGCATCCTGTCGAGTGCAGCCACATGTGCAGCGGCCAGATCGTTGATATCGATATAGTCACGGATACAGAATCCGTCCGGAGTGTTGTAGTCGTCCCCGAAGATGCTCAGCACCTCGCGGATGCCTGCTGCCGTTTGAGTGACATAGGGGAGGAGGTTGTTGGGTACGCCGCGTGGCAATTCACCTATTAGTGCGCTGGGATGTGCTCCTATGGGGTTGAAATACCTCAGCGCAATGGCATTGATGGAGCCGTAGGCCTTTACGCTATCGCGGATAATATCTTCACAAATGCGTTTGGTATTGCCATAGGGGGACTCGGCCTCAAGTCTTGGGGTCTGTTCGGTGGCGGGGAGCACCTCCGGCTGTCCATATACAGTACAGGAAGAGGAGAATACCATATTGGGCACATTGTGCCTGCGCATTAGGGAGATGATGTTTATAAGGGAGAGGATATTGTTGTGGTAATATTCCAAAGGTTGCTCGACTGATTCCCCGACTGCCTTTGCCGCCGCGAAATGTATTATGGAGTCAATTTTTCCCTTTTTAAAAATCTTTTCAAGTGCATCAATATCGCGACAGTCCGCTTTTACAAACTCCGGTCTGATGCCGGTAATGGCCTCTATACCTTCTATCACAGATTCATCGGAATTTGAAAGATTATCGACAATAATCACTTCATAACCCGCTTCGATAAGCTCAACGACGGTATGTGAGCCGATATAACCCGTTCCTCCTGTAACCAATACTCCCTTTCCCATATCATTATACTATTTTGTAACACAAAAGTAAGAATAAATAGTTATATTTGGTCCGTTATTTGATAATATATAAAGTGAATACTTACCACTTAAATTTAAAAAAATGAAGAGGTTTACACAAGTAGTTTTAGTCCTTAGCATCATAATGATGTTAGCTAGCCCGAGTGAGGTATGGGGACAAAACAGGAGAACGAGCAGTTCGAGCGAACGTAGGACAACTCAGAGCAGCAACTCTTCCAGCAGCCACTCAAGCAGCTCTTCATCCGGCAGCCGTTCAAGCAGTTCACAGAGTCGAACTACTTCCGGCAGCCGTTCAAGCAGTTCGCAGAGCCGAACCACTTCAAGCAGCCGCTCAAGCAGCTCTCAGAGCCGCAGCACTTCAAGTTCTTCACAGAGAAGGACCGGAGTGAAGGCTTCGTCAGGCAATACATTCGACCTCAAAGTCGATCCCAACTACAAGTCACCCTCCTCAGGTACCCAGTCACAGAGCACTACTCGCAGGAGGACAACTACTACTTCTGACCGTCAAGTACAGGATTACAGAGGTAACACCGGTTCAAGCTCCTCTTCAGGTTCCCGCAGCTCTACTGTCACCACAAGACGCAGCTCAAGCAACTCTTCAGTAGTGACAGGCTCGGATAATACAGCCACCAGAAGAAGTTCCGGCTCGAGCAGACAGGCCGTCACTACCGACCGCAACAGATCTGTAGCAAGCCCCGGCACCAGCAGATCCTCTGTTTCAACCTCCACCCGTAGGAACGCCACAAGTGTAAATAGCACAGTTCCGAGGAGAACTGACAGGGTTAATGCCCCCACGGTTGACCGTAAGCCGGCTGCCGTGCAATATCACAACAGCGTACCCCCTCCAAGGGATAAAAACTGGGTGAGACCCTATATCAAGAAGCACTACAGACCGGTTCCTTCTTATCACTACGGTCATCACTACTTTGGTTATCGAATCCACTACCTTCCTCCTAGAGCGGTGCTTAGGGTTCATAACCACATTCACTACTACTATTATGATGGTATCTTTTACCGTCCTTACTTTGGAGGAGGTTATATCATCTGCCGCCCGCCCGTAGGCACCTACATCAGCAGCACCATGCTTAATGTAGCTCTGACAGTGGCTGTAATCAATGCCCTGAATAATGCCGTTGAGCGTGCAAACCGTGCAGTTGCACTGGCCGAGAGTTACTCAAGAATCAATACCAACTACACTATTAGGGAGGTTGATTCCTACGCAACAAATGTGGCTAACCAAAATGAAGAATATTACTATCAGGACGGAGTTTTCTACACCCTTGTCGATGGTCGTTACTATGTGATCGAACCTCCTATCGGAGCTCTCATCACCCAGTTGCCAGACGACTACGTTGAGGTGGAGATAGCCGGCGAGACTTATTATCAGGTCGAAGATGCACTCTACAAGGTGACAGTCATCGACGGAGCCCTCTACTTTGAGGTGGTACTCGCCCTATAACTCTGAGATCCTCCTGTATGGATTGTGCTATAGTCATACTTAACTGGAATGGTCGGAATTATCTTGAAAGGTACATTCCGACCCTTCTTGATTGTACGACTGATGAACGTTGTTTTGTGGTTGTGGCGGACAACGGCTCCGAGGATGGATCTGTGGAGTGGCTAAAAGAAAATCATACCGATATAAGAGTAATAGAGTTTGACCGCAACTGGGGCTTTACCGGTGGTTATAACCGTGCTCTGGCTGAAGTTGAGGCCGATTATTATGTGCTTCACAACTCCGATCTAGAGGTGGCTCCAGGTTGGGCCGATACTCTTCGTTCCTTTATGGAGGAGCATCCCGAGGTCGGTGTGTGTCAGCCGAAGATACTCTCGGTGGCAGAGAGAGACTCATTCGAGTATGCCGGTGCTGCTGGCGGATTCATCGATAAATATGGGTATCCATTCTGCAGAGGACGGATTCTCTCCAATATCGAGAAGGATAACGGACAATATGACCGGCCGAGAGAGGTCTTCTGGGCTACCGGTGCCTGTCTGATGATCAGATCCTCACTTTATCACCATTTGGGTGGTTTGGAGGAACTGTTTTTTGCCCATATGGAGGAAATAGATCTCTGCTGGCGGGCCAAATTGCTGGGATTTGAGGTGTGGGCTATCCCTTCCTCAATAGTTTATCATGTCGGCGGTGGCACTCTACCCAATGAATCTCCCCATAAACTCTATCTGAATTATCGCAATAGTTTGCTTATGCTCTGGAAAAATCTTCCCGATAAGATTCGGTGGAGGAGATTATTTGTCCGTAAACTTCTGGACGGAGCCTCTGCCATGATTTATTTAGTTACCGGTAAGATTGAGAATTTGAAGGCCGTATGGCGAGCGCATCGCGATTATTCCAGAATGAAACGTGAACTTGATCCTTCACTATTCTCAGAAGAGATCAACAACAAGGGCTACTATCCACATAGCATAGTGCTGCAATTCTATCTTTCGCGTGGAAAAATCACTTTTGACAAGCTCAAAAATCTTTAAAGTGGCCCGTCAATCTTTGAGAGTATCAATAGACTGGTATAGCGCAAGTATTTTGTCGGCTATCTCCAGGAGTTGTTCGCCCTTTTTCGTCAGAACCAGGGTTTGGCTTATCCGGAGAAAGAGTGCTCCGCCAAGTTCCTTTTCAAGCAGGGCGATATGCTTGGAAACAGCCGGTTGGGATATACCCATAATTTTTGCCGTTTTGGAGAAACTCAACTGACGGGCAGCCACGGCAAACACTTGCAGTCTTTTGTCGGTCATAATGCCACAAAGTTAGCTAAAAATGCATGAACTTGTAAGATGA
>JAAZEZ010000084.1 GCA_012511975.1 Bacteroidales bacterium
AGCTTCTGTGTCCCAAAAACTGTAATTCACTCCTTCTTTATCCGTTCCTGAGAGATTAGCTTGGATATAGCCATTCTTTTTCACTAATAGAGTATGATAGATTTTTTGTGGCGGATTTGTTTTCAGTATAAATTGAATGCGGTTATTTTCAGCAGCATATCTTACAAAATCAGCATCTGCCGTTTCTGTCCAAGTGTACGGCAAATTTGCTTTCAGATATTTTTGCATTACTCGGCTTCGATACCAAGTGCTTTCAGTTGCAGATACTATTGGTTGTCCATTGAGTAGTGCAACACTGTCATTGTAAGCAATAACCGATAGGTAATTTTCATTTGATGCCTTTAGCCAGTTCACGATTTTTGAGCCATAACGGTTGTTGTCCCAATTATTGTTGCTATCCAAGAAAGAAATACGTTTTACATAGGCAGGGATTTCATCTGTGGCATCCAGAAAACCGAAAGCTAAGTTTCCTCCTCCACCATGTCCGCTCAACACAACATAGGGATTGTAACTTTCAAATATTTCCATTATGCTTTCTACACACTCTTTTATCAAAGCATCTCCATTTGGAGTAGATAATCGCCAAATCCCCCATGCTAATTGTGGAACTTCCATATAAACAGTTACCAAGTTATATCCAAGGTTTTGGGTACGGGCAAAGCGAGTTTGTGCTCCGATATGCTGCATATCAAAACGTCCGTCATCGCCTGTCTTCATTTCTTTTCCAATTGTCCAAGCTGCCTTGTTGTCATTTGGGAGTCCATAGAATACAAGGGCGGTGGGTAAGTGTGCATAAAATTCAGATGCAGAAGGTACATTTATTTCTATTCTGATATCAGCTATACCGGGTTTGTAAGTATATGCCAGCACTTGTTCTTCAAAATAGGGGCTTTTTACGAAACTCGGTATTTCAGTGGTTGCACTCATCCATGCAGGACTTAAGTAGCCTGAATTGGGATATTCCCACCCTTGATCTAATTTTAACGTGGCTTGTAAACAGGAGACTACAAACAATGTTATTATAAGTAGATAATATTTTTTCATCGGTTTAATATTTTTATATCTGCCTCTACCCCCTTGACATCTATCAGATGGCTGTTAAGTAAGTGACTCCGAGGCAAATATACCGAAATGCGATTAACGGACAAAAAAAGAGGGCGACCTTAACTCAACCCTCTTATAATTTCTGATACTCAAGCAGTACCCCACACTACACACTACACACTACTCCTAGTACCCCCGAGCAGAATCGAACTGCTATCTAAAGTTTAGGAAACTTTCGTTCTATCCGTTGAACTACAGGGGCAGACCGACTCTATGGCTCGCTATGCCTTGATTAATCGACGTTCTTCTCGATGAGTTGGCGACCACGATAATAGCCACATTCGGGGCATACGTGGTGATACATTACAGCAGCACCGCAATTGGAGCAGGTAGCCAGAGTGGGAACTGTGGCCTTGTAATGTGTTCTTCTCTTATCTCTACGCTGTTTAGAGACCTTACGTTTAGGATGTGCCATTTTAAAATATTTTAATTGTTTTTATTATCCAACAAATCTTTCAAACCGCTGAAAGGCATATTGCTCTCAACTGATGCCTCACAGCCTGTTTCTTTTGATAAATAGGCTGTCATCATAGGGTTGCATTCTCCTTCAGGATGAACCATCTGCAACGGAAGCGCCAGGCAAACATAGTCGTACACAAACTGACTCAGGTCCAACATTGCCGCTGTATCATCAACCATCATCACATCATCATCTCCAGTTCCAACGTCGGCATCTTCTTCTTCAGAACCGAATTTGACCAGTAGCCCCCTATTCACCTCAATCGGTATTTGCAGGTCGTCAAGACATCTGTCACACTCTACAATAACGCTTCCGATGATGGTGCAGTCGAGTTTTATAAAGTCACGACTTTTGGTCACAACCATCCAAATATCACATACGGCATCCTGGATAATCTCGCTTCCAAAGGTTTGAAAGAACTCTCCATCTGCTTGGTACTCAAAGGTGTGACTACCATTGGGCAACCCCCTCAAAGGGACCTTTATGCTGTCATTTACCTTCTCCATGTCGCAAAATTGGGCTGCAAATATAACAATTTTTTTAATAACCCCTACTGCTTTGCTCTTTTTCTTGAGGTTTCATCAAGTAGAATCTTCCTGATACGCATCGATTTCGGGGTAACCTCTACCATCTCATCCTCCCGGATATATTCCAACGCCTCTTCAAGGCTGAATCGGATCGGGGGAGGCAGTATTATCTTTTCATCGGCTCCTGTTGCACGAATGTTAGTGAGCTTTTTGGTCTTACATATATTGATTACAAGGTCGTTTTCGCGTGTATGTGCACCAACCACCTGTCCGGCGTATATTTCTTCTCCGGGAAAAATAAAGAAACTACCTCTGTCTTTTAGTTTATCCATTGCATATGCTACCGAAAGCCCGGTTTCAAGCGCAACAAGAGAGCCATTAGTACGCTTCTCAACGTCGCCTTTGTAGGGTTCATATCCTTTGAACCGGTGGGCTACCAAAGCCTCTCCCTGGGTGGCAGTTAGCAAATTGCTTCTCAGCCCCATCAAACCTCTGGAGGGAATTTCAAACTCCAGATGGGTGCGATCACCACGTCCTTCCATCCGTATCAGTGCGGCTTTTCTTCGGGTGGAAAACTCTATTGCCCTGCCTACAAACTCTTCGGGGACCTCAATGGTTAGGTATTCTATTGGTTCACAACGCTGTCCGTTGATAGTTTTGTCCAACACCCTGGGCTGGCCAACCTGCAGTTCAAAGCCTTCGCGACGCATGGTCTCTATGAGAATAGAGAGGTGCAAAACTCCCCTTCCGTAGACCACAAAAGAGTCCGGGGCAACACCCGGTTTGACCCTAAGCGCAAGGTTTTTTTCCAGTTCGTGCTCAAGACGCTCTTTAAGGTGACGCGAAGTGACATATTTGCCCTCTCTGCCGAAGAATGGAGAGTCATTGATGGTAAAGAGCATACTCATCGTAGGTTCATCTATAGTGATCGGAGGTAGTGATTCAGGGTTATCAAAGTCGGCTATGGTATCACCGATTTCAAATCCCTCTATACCCACCACAGCACAGATGTCACCGCAGCCCACGCTCTCAACTTTTTTCTTCTCCAGACCCTCAAAGACCATCAGTTCCTTGACCTTCTGCTTCTCTTTGATGTCATATCTCTTGCATAGGGTTACATGCATACCGGAGTGCAGTTCACCACGGGTAATGCGGCCGATTGCGATACGGCCCACATAGGGTGAATATTCGAGCGAGGAGATCAGCATCTGCGGAGTGCCCTCTTGCACCTGTGGTGCGGGGATTTCAGCTATTATGGCGTCAAGCAATACCGTGATGTCATTTGCAGGCTTGCGCCAGTCCAGTGACATCCAACCCTGTTTTGCGCTTCCGTAAACTGTCTTGAAGTCGAGTTGATCTTCGCTGGCACTGAGAGAAAACATCAGGTCGAATACCTCTTCGTTGACCTCGTCCGGACGGCAGTTCTGTTTGTCAACCTTGTTGATAACCACAATCGGTTTCTTGCCCATCTCGATAGCTTTTTGCAGCACAAAACGGGTTTGGGGCATTGTCCCTTCAAAGGCATCTACTAACAGCAGTACACCGTCAGCCATATTTAGAACTCTCTCTACCTCTCCTCCAAAGTCGGCATGACCGGGTGTATCAATTATATTGATTTTAACTCCTTTGTAGGGGACTGAAACATTCTTTGCAAGGATGGTGATACCTCTCTCCCTCTCCAGATCATTACTGTCGAGGATCAATTCGCCCATCTTCTCCATATCTCTGGAGAGACGTGCCTGGTATATCATTCTGTCAACCAGTGTAGTCTTACCGTGGTCGACATGCGCGATAATCGCAATGTTCCTTATACTGTCCATATTTTGAGCCCATAGATTTCAATAGGCGCGCAAAAGTAGATAATTATCCGATACTTTGCAGAAAAAAAATGACATTATTACAACATGGGGCTTACCAGACGGGCGAGG
>JAAZEZ010000085.1 GCA_012511975.1 Bacteroidales bacterium
CGGGCGAGGCCTTCGTAGAGCTTATCCTTATATCCACGCGTCTCCCATTTCTGCAGCGAAAGTTTTTCACATCTTGAAATATCTTCGTCAAATTGTTCTTCTATAATAGTTGAACACTGCGGACTATAGATTACGGACATCACTTCAAAGTCGTAAAGCATACTGCGATTGTCCATATTTGCGGAACCCACCATGCAGATTTCCCCATCTACGCTAATGCTCTTGGAGTGGAGAAAACCATTTTTGAAGAGATAAACATTGACACCGGCCCTAAGCAATTCTTTGATATAGGACATTGAGCAATAGTGAATCAACACAGAATCCGAGCGGGAGGGCATCATCAAATTGACCTCAACTCCGCCAAGGGATGCAGTACGAATGGCTTTCATAAGTGACTCCGAAGGAGTAAAATAGGGAGTATTGATGCAGATGCGTTGGTTTGCACCTGTAATCATGGAAAAGTAGCACTCCTTTATGCTGGACCAGTCGCTATCAGGTCCGGAAGTGAGAAATTGTGAGTAAATACCGCTCTCCGCTTTGTGGCGATAAAGATTTTCAATGTCTATATCGGAGTAGTACTTCCTGCGACGCGTCAGATGTCGGTTTATGGTAAAATATCTGTCAAGTAAAAAACTTGACTGCATCGGGAAAACCGCCTCCCCTTCTACCCTGATCTGAGTATCTCTCCACTCCTCATAGACGCCGCCGTCATAATAGCGGTCTGCTATGTTGATACCACCGATGTACCCCACGCAACCGTCAATGACAAGTATTTTGCGGTGGTTACGATAATTGATCTTGTAAGTAGGTCTGAAAATACGCACCGGTGAGAATTCCAGCACTTCTATGCCTGCCTGACGCATCTCATTGAAGAATCGTCTTTTGGTCTTTAGAGAGCCGACACTATCGTAGATAACCCGCACCTCCACTCCTTCAGAGGCCTTTTTGATCAAAAGATCGCGGATACGGGTTCCGATATTGTCATCCATAAATATGAATGACTGTAAATGTATATGTTGTTCCGCCAACTCCATATCGGCAATCATAGCATCAAGTGCCTCCTTTCCGGAGAAATAGAAATCTATTTTGTCGATTACTGTGAGTATGCTATAATTGCCCAGCAGATTCTGACGGATAAGTTTCTTGTACGGAGAGACCGAAGTGGGCAGATTATCCGATTCTTTGTAGTGATGCAGTTGGTCCAAAGCGAGTTTTTTGCGCACCTCCACATCCACTATTTTCTTATTTTTGAAAATTGCATCCTTGCGATAATTCTGACCTATGAGCAGGTATAGGATCAATCCAATATAGGGCAACAAAATAAGAACCAGGATCCATGTGAGCGTCTTCATGGGATCCGATTTTTTCATCACAAGTCTCCAAACGACATAAATCACCAGGATAATATTGGCGAAATAGAGGGCAAAGGAGCATATTTTCCAAAAAAGAGTCCAGGTCATAATCTCAATCTAAGGTTTATGAGCTTTGTACAAAAGAGCCACTCCACACATAAGGGACTCATAAGAAACATCGGTATAACCCGCATTAGACAATTCAGCACAGAATTCCTCATAAGCTGGAAACTGCATCACCGACTTAGGCAGATAACGGTAGGCACTTCTATTACCCGAAACTATTCCTCCAATCCAGGGCAGTATGTGCTTAAAGTAAAACATATAAATAACTCTCCATATTCTATAGCGCGGTACTGCGAACTCAAGTATCATCAACTCACCGGAAGGGGCAGTAATACGGAATATCTCATTCATGCACTCAGCTCTGCGGTCAAAATTACGGACACCGAAAGAGATGGTCACAGCAGAAAATGCACCATCCGCAAAAGGAAGCGAATCGGCGGAAGCAATCTCGAAAGATGCCTCTACACCCTTTGCAACACATTTCCTGCAGGCTATCTCCACCATACCTCTGGAAATTTCAACCCCCGTAAGAGACCAGCCTTTGCGAGCTAACGCAATTGTCAGATCGCCCGTCCCACAAGCCACATCCAGAATCGCAGCGGTCGTATTAGCGTTATCTCCGGTACGAAGTCTGAGCGACTTATCAAGACGCCTGACCAAACGACGCCTCCAAAGGCGATCCATACCCAGGGAGAGAAAGCGGTTGAGAAAGTCATATTTCGGAGCGATGTTGTCAAACATCTCAGACATGGATCCCGTATCCTTATTGAGCATAATTACTTAACGTAATCTCCAATAAAGCCGCAATCGCGGTCATCTATTCTAAAACTACCTTTTGTCACATGGCCCAACAACATCAGTGAAACGCCGGCATCAAACATCATCTCGATAAAAGGATTCTCCTGTTGCGAATTAAGAGTGATAAGAACAGCATAACCGCAATTGCCTTCGAGAAACTCTTTTTCATCCATTTCTGAGTCTGTGGTGATATCAAAACCAAGAGTTCTCGGTGTAGAGCATTCCACAAGGGCATTTACCAGAGAAGATTCTCCCAGAAAAAAAACACTTTCCACTAAATCATCTTTTATAGCCTCCACAAGAGGCAGCAAAAGGTTGGTAATAAATCCATTTTCAACTTCATCCGTCAGTTTGCCAAGCAGGTATATGGTGTGGCCTTTAGATTTGAATGCAGAGGGTACCATTTTGGCAATTTCCTCCGTATAGCGCTCAATCATAATTATTGTGGTATTGTTTGAAATAATCATACTAAGTTAAACATTTTTTTGCGTATTTGAAAAAATTGATTGATATTTGCATTCCCAAATCACGCCCAGGTGGTGAAATTGGTAGACACGCTAGCTTGAGGGGCTAGTGCTGGATAACGGCGTGCAAGTTCGAGTCTTGTCCTGGGCACTAAAAAAGGAGAGCAAAATTGCTCTCCTTTTTTAGTACAGGTCGCTTCGCTCCTTATCTACCCCTCCTTTTGATGGTTCCCTTAGTGAACCAAAGCAGCTCAGAAGCGCTGCGTAGTCGCTTTGCTCCGATTTTCGAGAGCATTTAGCTCTATTTTCAGGTCGCTAGCCTTTGGCCGTTAGCTACTAGCTATATTTGCCAACTTCCCCGAACCCTGCAACACGTACCCCGCACCACTACATACTCATTACTCAACAACTCACTCGGAACTCAATACTCAGAACTCCTTACATATCTCTACTGCCTCTTTTTTTGCAGCTTCAATACGCAACGCCAGATCTTCGGGAGAGAGGTAGTCCATATTGGTAGCAGCAACGGTAATCACTTCGCCGAGGCCCCAGAGGAATGAGAGCGCAGTTAAGTATGGCGAACCTTGGTCAAGCGGATCTCCTGTCCTGATGTCCATACCGCGTGTAGTGATAAAGAGCACCTTTTCGCATTTACATAGCCCTACACAGGTAGTTCCATTGTCAGTAAAAGTTATGTCGAATAGCGATATGTTTTCGAAAAATGACTTGAGGATTGCGGGAAAACTCATATCCCAAAAGGGAGCTGCAACAACCAATCGATCACAGGTAGCTACTTTACGGGCCAGCTCAATAGCAAGCGATGGAATGTTTCCATTTTCTCGTTGATCCACATAGGTGACTTTATCCAACGGTGGCAGTCCTAAAGAATTGACATCAATGATCTCTACCTCATATCTCTTTGAAAGTTCGGCCACAGCTGCATCTAGAATCAGTTTTGTCCTGGATTCAGCCCGCATACAGGAATCTATGACAATCATTTTTTTCATATTTATCGGTATTTTAGTCTATCACTTCTATAAGAAAACTTACGGGACGAAAACCGTCGTTGCACGATATCATCGCAGAAGCGGGATTTTTCATCCATCCGTCATAAAAGCCGGTAGCACCATGCGAAAGAGCCAGCACAAATGGCGAAATGGAGTTCCATGCACTTGGACAGAATCCTTCAGGCATTTCCCACCCCTCTGCAATCCAAACATCGCCTTCATTGACATCACATGCGTGCTCAATGGGGTTTTCATACTTGTCGATCAGATCTTTGTGTTCTACTTTGCGAACGGCTGTGATGCGTATTCTTTTCATAAGGAAGCTGTTTTCCGTTATCACAAAAAAGCCCCACAATTCTGCGGGGCGAAAGGGTGTGGAGTATAGGAGAATCGAACTCCTGACCTTTTGAATGCCATTCAAACGCTCTACCAACTGAGCTAATACCCCATTGGAGCTGCAAAAGTAAGCAAAAGTATTTGAAATACAACTATTTTTTGACAGCCTCCACAAAAAAATGGTAACTTCGCCTTTTCAATAAATTGATTTCAATTGGCAAATGTCAGAAGAAAAAAGAAAAAGCTATAGATACCTTTGTGCAGATTCTCCGGAGGTAATTAATGGAAAAGGTTGCAATATTATTCCGGAACCGGAGAGCGAACCCTTATGGAAGGCCTATCTGGCCAAATTCAAGGATCCCATTATCATAATTCTGCTGGTAGCACTAGGGCTCTCACTCTGTATCTCCTTGTATGAGATGTTTGTGATGGGGAAGTCAGCTTCATGCCTTATTGAGCCCCTCGGAGTACTGATTGCCATACTGCTCGCCACCGGTATAGCATTTATTTTTGAGTACAATGCCGAAAAGGAGTTCAAGATCCTAAATAAAGCCAAGGACGAGCGTAAAGTCAAGGTACTCAGGTGGCGCAGCGCATACGAGGCGGAAGAGGGCGGGTTGCCACAGATATACGAGATTCCAAGAGGAGATGTCTGTCTCGGGGATATTGTCAAGTTGGAAAGTGGTGATGAGATTCCTGCAGACGGTATTCTGCTGGAGGCGATCTCCCTGCGCATTGATGAATCCAATTTTACCGGAGAACCATTCACCAGGAAATATGTGGAGATTGATCCTACGCGACCTGAGAGCACCTATCCCCAGAATTTTCTCCTAAGAGGTACTACTCTTATTGAGGGTACTGCACTCTATAAGGTCACAGCAGTTGGACCGGAAACCGAAGAGGGCAAGGGTGCCCAAATTCTTCAGGAGGAGAGCACTGTCGAAACTCCCCTCAACGACCAGCTCAATCGCCTCGCAAAAACGATTACCAAAGCGAGTTATATCATCGCAACACTGGTAGTCATCGGACGTCTGCTGATCTTTTTCCTCACCAGCAGTCCCGGAGAGCGCGAAATACTGGATGTAATCCATGTGATTATCAACTCAGTGATGCTTGCAGTAACTCTGATAGTTGTGACAGTGCCGGAGGGACTCCCAATGAGCGTTACCATCTCACTAGCGCTGAGTATGCGTAAAATGTTGAAGGAAAAGAATCTGGTACGTAAACTCCACGCTTGCGAGACAATGGGTGCAACAACTGTCATTTGCACCGACAAGACCGGTACGCTCACCTACAATAAAATGAGTGTGGTGGAGCAGGAATTCTCAGGAGTAGAGATGGACTTTATGGCCCTGAGCATCTCGATCAATTCCACTGCAGAACTCTCTGACGACGAATCCGGCAAACTCCGCGCAATAGGCAATCCCACCGAAGGAGCATTGCTCCTCTGGCTTAACGAACTGGGCTACGACTATCGTGCGTTGCGAGCAAGTCTTATCATCACCTCTCAGGAACCTTTCTCAACAGAGACCAAGAGGATGATAACCGTTGCAAAAGATGAGCATACGGGGAAGAGCGTGCGTTATATCAAAGGTGCACCGGAGATTGTGCTGGAAATGTCGGATAGTATTACCGGCAATCGCACAAAAGAGGAGATCCTATCTTACCTTCAGAGCTATCAGTCCAAAGGAATGCGTACACTCGGCTTCGCATATCCGGAGATGGATATTGAGGAAGCTCCGGTTATCTTTGCCGGCATAGTGGGCATCGCCGACCCGGTAAGGGATGATGTACGAGAGGCAATTGATATCTGCAGAAACAATGCAGGAGTCAGAGTTATAATGATTACAGGAGATGTTGCGCTTACGGCAAATGAGATATCACGGCAGTCCGGAATTATGGATGCTCAAGAACCTATGCAGGTACTAACCGGAGCGGAATTTGCCCTAATGAGCGACGAAGAGATCAAAACTCGTGTCATACCCGAGCTCAAAGTACTTTCCAGGGCACGTCCCGAAGACAAGGCCCGACTGGTAACTCTACTTCAAGAGATGGGCGAGGTGGTAGCAGTGACAGGAGATGGTACAAATGATGCCCCTGCACTCAAAAAGGCACAGGTGGGTCTTTCGATGGGTGACGGCACTTCCAGAGCCAAGGAGGCAAGCGATATCACTATAATAGACAACTCCTTTACCAGCATCAACAAAGGTATTCTCTGGGGACGTTCACTCTACCTCAACATCAAGCGTTTCATTCTCTTCCAGATGACTATCAACGTGTGCGCCTGCATGATAGTGCTGCTGGGAGCTTTTCTTGGGCTGGACTCTCCTCTGACAGTTACACAAATGCTATGGGTCAATCTCATAATGGATACATTTGCAGCAATGGCACTCTCCTCCATCCCTCCTGATCGCAGAGTGATGAATGCCCCTCCGAGAGATTCAAAAAGCCATATAATAGACCGCAAGATGGCTATCCGTATTATAGTAGGAGGCCTGATTTTCTTTATTGTGATGACTCTGATCTGGCGGCTGCTCTGGCACACGGATATCACTTCAGTGAGAGATTTGCTAAATATGGAGACCCTCAATAGACTCTTCAGAGAAGCCTTAGATCCCAGTACAAAGCAACATCTTTCGGGATTTGAGAGGGGAGTCTTCTTCTCCATCTTTGTTATGCTTCAGTTCTGGAACCTGTTTAATGCAAGATATTTCCGCACTAAAGGGAGCGTACTGCAGGATATCCTGGATTCGTTGTTTAATCGCAAAAGTTTCAAAGAATCCGCCTCTTTGACACTGGTAATGGTTGCCGGCATAATTCTGATCGGGCAGTACCTTATAACCAACGTTGCGGGAGCCTTTTTCGATGTGGCACCGCTCTCCTGGAGTGATTGGTGGCTGATACTGTTGATAACCTCACCGGTGTTGTTTGTCCCCGATATTTATAGGTTTATTAGGGGTTTATTTTCCGCTGATTAAAAGATCATAAAATGCAATACAACGAAACAATAACCGGAGTTCTGGAATTCCTTGAAAATGCAGGAATAGAGTATGAAATCCACACCCATCCCCCACTTCCAACAATTGAGATTGCGATGGAATACTGGAAGGAAATCGATTCCACCCACTGCAAAAACCTCTTCTTCCGCAACCACAAGGGCAACCGACACTATCTGGTATGTTTCGAATGTCACAAGAATCTCGATATCCGCTCACTGGAACTGGCACTCAAGCAGGGCAAACTCTCTTTTGCCTCACCTGATAGAATGCAGCGTTGCCTTGGGCTGACACCCGGCTCAGTCTCTCTATTTGGGCTGATAAACGATATGGGACTTAATAATCGCACAGACGTCAATCCCAAAGAACTCTTCCCCAATGGACACCGCGTCAAACTCTATCTCGATAAAGATCTTCAGCAAAGCGAACGGATAAGTTTCCACCCATGCGATAACACCGCAAGTGTAACCATCTCTCAAGAAGGATTTCGCCGCTTCCTAGAGCTTTGGGGTGGCGAAATTGAATGGATAGAAGTACGGGAAGATCTAGAGTAGAGCTACTATCTTCTCGAGCCAGATTGCATCTGTTTGGTCAAAAGCCGACAACTCTTTGCTGTCGATATCGAGCACTCCTACGACGGCATCATCCTTGAAAATAGGGACCACAATCTCACTTCTGGAGAGTGAACTGCAAGCTATATGGCCCGGGAACTGTTCCACATCGGGAACTATAATCGTCTCTCGACGCTCCCAGGCTGTACCGCAGACCCCGCGTCCAAATGGAATCCTAGTGCAGGCCATCGGTCCCTGGAAAGGACCAAGTACGAGACTCTCCCCATCCACACGGTAAAAACCGGTCCACCACCAGCCGAAGGTTTCATGGAGCAGGGCTGCAACATTAGCCATATTGGCAATTAGGTCGTGTTCCATTGAGACCATAGCCTCCAACCGCTTATAAACGAGTTTGTATTTTTCTTCCATAATTCAATGCAAAGATAACAACTATTCGCGTTTAGATTCTGTTTTGAATTTTTTCTTACATTTGCTTCATGAAAAAAAATCTACAATTGATATGGTTTGCGGGAGGTTGTTTCTGGGGTCTCCAGAAATACTTCAATCTTATTCGGGGAGTAATTGATACTGAGGTGGGATATGTCAATGGAAAAACGCCAAATCCAACTTATGAAGAGGTCTATACTGATACTACCGGATATATGGAGTGCGTCAAAGTACTCTATGATGCAGATATGCTTGACCTTGAGGTTCTCATAAGATGTTTCTTCAGGGCTATTGACCCAACACGTGAAGATGGCCAGGCCGGAGATATTGGCACACGATACAAAAGCGGCATCTTCTACCATCCGGGTTACACCTCAGATGCTGCCGTTGCACAAAAGGTACACGATGAGATCAGCAAGGAGTATTCGGTTCCGATACATGTAGAAATCGGTCCCGTCACAAGTTATTACAAAGCTGAAGAGTACCATCAGAACTATCTCGACAAAAATCCGGGCGGCTACTGCCACATCAGACCACAACTTTACGAATTCGCAAAGATTGTAAACAGGAAATAGAGGCACTGACTTTAACTATTAATAATAACCCATAAGTGTCCACTAAAAAAACGCGATTGTTCTTTGAAATAGTTGATATTTAGTCTGTTACGACGTGTTTTCGAGTCAACGGATTTGAAATTACCTTTGCGGTCATAATCAGACCATTATGCATAAG
>JAAZEZ010000086.1 GCA_012511975.1 Bacteroidales bacterium
AGACTGCTGAACATATTCTTCAATTTTTATTTGCTTGTATTTATTCCTGCCGCTTTTGCCGCAAGGTAAATTATCGATTTGAACTCTATACCGCTGTGGCGTGAAAGGCCTATTTCACAGGTGCGGCTGGTGGCATAACCGTGATCGCACCCCTCGCTCTGTCTCTTGAGGTCTCTCAATCCGTGCTCATTAAGTTCCGGGAAGAAAAAACCTCTGTCACCTGCAAAGCCGCAGCAATTGGAGTCCACAATCACCACCTTACGTGCACATTTGCGTGCCACATTTTCCAGATGCGATTCCACTGCCATATTCTTTGCAGAACATACTGCAAAAATCGCCACTTTTTCATCCACGGGCTTCAATTCAAGGCGGTCAAGCAGATATTTGTCAATAAACTCCGCCGGTTCATAGAGTTTGAGATCGCCCTCCATATTAGTGCGCATCGTATAGAGACAGGGGCTCATATCGCACAGAACGGGGTGCTTTCCATTCTCAGAAGCCTTGAGAAGGGCTGCTTTGAGTTCGTCAGAGGCCTTTTTGCCCGCTTCTACATAGCCTTTGCTTGAGAAGAGCATTCCGCAGCAGAGTTTATCCATATTTTCCGGATAGATAATCTGGTATCCGGCAGCGGTAAGCAGGGCTTCAGTCATACGGGTAATCTCTTTCTCTTTGCTATAACTCTTCGATGTACCCATACTCCTGGTGATACAGGAGGGGAAATAGACCACTTTGAGCTCTTTTTCGGGGAATGTGCGTTTTTTGATCTTGTTTGCTCCTGTGGGCATATGTTCATTCCACAATGGAATCAGTTTGAATGAAATGGCTCTAATTCCTCTGGCAAGGGCTCCGAAGAGCTTTTTGCCGAATAAAAGCCGCAGGGCGTGAAGCAACTTGAGTCCGCCACGCATAAAGGAGGTGATGCTACCCATGTATCCTGCAATCTTGAGAGCCCTCTTTTCACCTTTTGGTGAATGGCTTTCGTGTCGTATCTCTTTTATGAGTTTTCCGGTATCGGCTTTTACAGGGCAATTAAGGTGGCACAAAGAGTCGGTAGCACAAGTCTGTTCTCCTGCATAGCGGAAGAGTTTCTGCATTTCAGCGGCACGGTGTGGTTCTTCTCCCGTTTTCTTGAGACGTTCCAGTTCGCGGAAAACAGTAATCCTCTGGCGTGGAGAGAGTGTAAGTCCCTCTGCCACACAGTACCCCTCACAGAATCCGCACTCCATGCATTTATCCACAATATCGCGTGTGGACGGGAGGGGCTTGAGGTTGCTGATATGGGCTTTGGGGTCCTCGTTTATGATTACTCCCGGATTGAGAATCCCTTTGGGATCAAATATTTCCTTGATCTCTTTCATCAGCCTATAGGCTTCGCGTCCCCATTCCAACTTCACAAATGGAGCCATATTGCGTCCTGTACCATGTTCGGCTTTGAGCGATCCGTCATATTTTGAGACTACCATATTGGCAATATCATCCATGAAGATGCGGTACTTTTCTACTTCTTCCTTCGAGGAAAAATCCTGATTGAACATAAAGTGGAGGTTGCCCTCAAGTGCATGCCCGAATATTACGGCATCGGCATAGCCATTACGTTCAAAAATCTCCCTCAATTTCATTGTGGCTTCGGCCAGTCTTTCAATCGGGAAACAGACATCTTCGATAATAGCCGTAGTGCCCGACCTTCTCAATCCGGCTACGGTAGGGAGAATCTCTTTGCGGATCTTCCAGAGCATTGCCTGCTCTTTGGCATCGGTGGTAAAACTAAAGGGAAGTTCGGTAGGAATGTGGCTGATGGAGGCGGTAACCGACTCCACATTTGCCTCAAGCTCTTCTGCAGAGGCTGCTCTGGTCTCAATCAGGAGCACGCAACTCTCCTCTCCGATACTCTTGAGATACTCGGGAATACCGGGTGTCTGGTCAGCTGAGCGCACTCCGGTCCTGTCAATGAGTTCAACCGCGGATACCTTTTGTTTCTTGAGTATTTGTGCAGCAGTACAGGCGTCCTTTATTGAGGAGAATACCACCATCGCAAGTGCCTTGTGGGGGTGTTCAATGATTGTGTTGTAGGTTATGGATGAGATAAAGGCGAGGGTGCCTTCCGAGCCAATAATGAGATGTTTGAGAATATCAATGCCGTCACTATAGTCTGTAAAGGCATTCAGTGAGTAGCCGGTGGTATTCTTTATCTTATATTTCTTGATAATGCGCTCCTTGAGCTCCTTGTTGGCCGCTATGTCTGCGGAGATACTCTCGAGTGATCTGAGCAGTTCCTTGTGGCTCTTTTTAAAACTGCGTACAGATTCCTCGTCGGCAGTATCCAATATGGTGCCATCGGGAAGTATGATACGGATGTCAGCGAGGGTTTTGTAGGAGTTTTCCGATGTGCCGCAGCACATTCCGCTGGCATTGTTGGCTGCGATACCACCTATCATTGCGGCATCTATGGAAGCGGGATCGGGACCTATTTTGCGCCCATAAGGTGCGAGGTAGCGGTTGGCAGCAGCCCCTCTAATACCGGGTTGGAGAGTTATTTTAAGTCCGTGATCCAGGATTTTGTGCTCTTTCCATCCGTGGGTAGCGAGGACAAGTATCGAATCGCTGATAGCCTGCCCGGAGAGAGAGGTGCCTGCAGCCCTGAATGTCACCGGAAGTCCCATGCTGTTGGCTGTAGTCAGTATCGCTGCAATCTCCTCTTCGCTATTTGCTTTGATGACCAGTTTGGGAATGAGTCTGTAGAATGAGGCATCGGTACCGAATGCCAATGTGCTGAGGGCATCATGATACATCCTCTGCACAGGAATGATCTTCTTGAGTTTGTCATAAAACTCTTTGTACTTGCCTGCTATCATAATGTAT
>JAAZEZ010000002.1 GCA_012511975.1 Bacteroidales bacterium
CTGTTACACCTGCAAGTAATAGACAGGGTAATCTTTCCTGGATTATTTAAGATTGATCAAATATATATTAGTTATGAGAGCCCCTATAGGTACTACTGCATCTACAGGACAGAAATGTCCGGAGAGTGGCGTGTGGCGAGTTGTTGGATATCCAAGCACTACTGCCCCAATCGCCAAAGGTAATACTATGCCTCCGTATAACGGACAAGCTGTAACATGGAAACTTATACAGTATGCTTAAGTATTACTAAGAGGAATTTATTAACTTATTAAGTAAATTCCTCTTTTTTTATTGTGGAACCTTTTTAGGTTGAAACATAATTTGATATGTTTCCGATAATCCCTCTACAAAGGCTTTGTTTTTTGGGTGTAAAAAAGGGTGTAAATCGCATAACTGCCTGATTTACACCCTTGTTTGCGGTCCTGACGGGACTCACTCCAAGGTGGAGCCTACGTTGCAGAAAGCCCCAGGAGAGTATGATGAGACGCTGCTCCGTGCATTGGATTATCTTATGGTGGAACTGGGTAGGAGGGATATGTCCGCAGTGCTCTATCTCAACAATGCGTGGGAATGGAGTGGAGGCTTCGGACAGTATCTGATGTGGGCAGGCGAGCCTCCCTGTCCGATTCCACTGATTGATGGTGGAGATGCCTATATGGATTATATGGTGCGATTCCAGCGCAACGAAGAGGCAAAAGCACTTTTCAGGAGCTATGTTACGGATATAGTCTCGCGCACCAATACCATTACCGGTCTTCCTTACAGTAAAGATCCTGCTATCTTCTCGTGGCAGATATGTAATGAGCCGCGGCCATTCTCCTTGGGAGAGGATGACAACCGAACTCTTTTTGCAGAGTGGATTCAGGAGACTGCGCAATTGATCAGGAGTCTTGACCCGAATCATATGATTTCTACAGGAAGTGAAGGCAAATATGGCTGCGAAAGTGACATGACCCTGGTGGAACTCATCCATTCATATCCGGAGATTGACTATATCAATATCCATATCTGGCCAACCAATTGGGGTTGGTCAAGTCGCATTAATCCCTCTGAGGAGGATTTGGAGCGTTCCATATCTAAGTCCCGCGACTATATTGAGGAGCATCTGCCTATAGCAAGGCGTCTGGGTAAGCCGATTATAATTGAGGAATTTGGTTATCCGCGTGATGGATACAGTTTCTCAAAGGAGAGCACTACCGAGCATCGTGATGCCTATTATGGCTTTGTTTTTGAACAGGTGAAGCAATCACATCTTTCAGGAGGAGTTATTGCGGGATGCAATTTCTGGGGCTGGGCAGGCCTTGCAGAGCCCTCTGCTGAGCATGATTACTGGCGGAAGGGAGATCCATATACAGCAGACCCCGCGCAGGAGCCGCAGGGTCTATTTTCGGTATTCTACGGTGATTCTACAGTAGAAATCATCCGCAAATATTCTGAAACTTCTACAATTTGAAGGAGTCTCTCAGGCCGGTAGCTTTGTTGTAGCCCCCATTTTTGGGATCCTCTATAAAGTATCCGATACGTTCAAACTGGACAGCTATCCCTGAATCGTCTTTGAGAAGGTCAGGTTCAGCAAATGCCTCTTTTACCACCAAAGAATCGAGATTCAGGTAATCTTTGTATTCCTTTTCTTCCGGAATGGTACCCATCTGCTCTTCGGTGAAGAGTTTGTCAAATAGGTTGACGGTAATCTTTTCCGAATGGGTAACTGAAACCCAGTGTATTGTGCCTTTGACGGAGCGCCATGGCCCTACACCTGGTTTACTGGTGGGGTCATAAGTGCAGTGAATTTCCATAACTTCACCCGATTCGTTCTTGATATAGTCCACACATTTGACGATATAAGAATATTTGAGGCGTACCTCACCGTTGGGTTTGAGGCGGTGGTACATCTTAGGAGCCTCTTCCATGAAGTCTTCGCTTTCGATATACATCTCTTTTGTAAATGCTATTCTGCGTTTGGGACCGTCGGGATATTCCGGATTCATCGGTGCTTCAAAATATTCAACTTTTCCCTCATCCCAATTATCAATAACCAGTTTTACAGGATTAATGACTGCCATATAGCGGTTGGAACGGCGGTTGAGGTCATCCCTGAGACACCATTCCAGAAGTGAGAGGTCTATGACGTTGTCACGTTTTGCAAATCCCACTTTTTCTGCAAAGAGGCGTATGCTTTCAGGAGTGTAACCTCTGCGGCGAAGTCCGCAGATTGTCGGCATGCGAGGATCATCCCAACCTTCTACATAATTATTGTTTACCAGTTCGAGAAGTCTGCGTTTACTCATCACTGTATAGGTGAGGTTGAGGCGGGCAAATTCATACTGGCGTGAGGGAAATATTTCCAATTTTTCTATAAACCAGTCATAGAGAGGCCTATGCACATCAAACTCAAGAGTACAGATAGAATGAGTTATTCTTTCTATTGAGTCACACTGACCATGTGCATAGTCATACATTGGATAAATGCACCACTTGTCACCTGTACGGTGGTGTGATGCGTGGATTATACGGTACATCAGAGGATCGCGCATAAGCATATTGGGGTGCGCCATATCTATTTTGGCACGAAGCACCTTATCACCCTCAGCATATTTCCCCTCTCTCATCTCTTCAAAAAGGCGAAGGTTTTCCTCTACGGAACGGTTGCGCCAGGGGCTATCTACTCCGGGAGTGCTGATTGTGCCTCGTGTTTCGCGAATTTCTTCTTGTGTCTGGTCATCAACATATGCCAGGCCTTTTTTGATAAGAACAATTGCCCACTCATAGAGTTGTTCGAAATAATCCGAAGCATAGAACTCATTAGCCCATTCAAATCCGAGCCATTTGATATCCTCCTTGATGGAGTCAACATACTCTACATCCTCTTTGACAGGGTTTGTATCATCAAAACGGAGGTTTGTGTATCCGCCATATTTAAGTGCAAGTCCGAAGTTCAGGCAGATGCTTTTTGCATGGCCGATATGAAGGTATCCGTTGGGTTCCGGCGGGAAACGGGTCACGATTGATTTATGTTTACCGCTGGCCAGGTCGGCTTCAATAATCTCTTCAATAAAATTAAGATTGCGGTCAGAGGTCTCGTTTTTAATAATTTCTTCCATAACGCGAATAAATATAGGGAAAGTGATCCCATTCTCTAACTTGCAAAAATAAGAAAAAAACGCTTACTTTGATATAATTTACACTACTTCTACTATGACACGTTCGATGACAGGATACGGCAAAGCGGAATGCCTGATCTCAGAAGACAAATATTTGATTGAAATCCGCTCTCTAAATGGCAAGAATGCCGATGTCACCATAAAGACCTCCATAATCCCCCGCGAGAGAGAGCTTGCGGTGCGCCAATATCTTATACAGCGTCTCAATCGCGGCAATATAGACCTTTTTGCCAGCGTGGAACAAAACGGAGAGAATACAGCCCGCTCTATAAACGGTCAGGTGCTACTAGGTTATTACAAGCAGCTCTGTTCAATACTTGATGACGGTCCTATGTCAGATCTTGATAGAGAGGATCTGCTGCCTGCACTTCTCAAGATGCCCGATGTTGTAGAATCCAAAGCTCCTGAACTTACAGAAGAGGATTGGGAGGATTTTTTCAAGGCTATTTGTAGTGCTACGGAAGCTCTCGATGTTTTTCGCTTAAAGGAGGGAGCGGTTTTGCGCGAAGATGTACTCTCTAAAGTTTCAAAGATTGAAGAGTGTTTGGATGAGATCGAGCAATTTGAGCAGGAGAGGATAGAGACAATCAGACAACGTATTTTCAGCCGTTTGGAAGAAATTTCACTGCAGCCATATCAGGAGCGTTTCGAGCAGGAGATGGTCTTTTATATAGAGAAACTTGATATCAATGAGGAAAAGGTGCGTCTACGACAGCATTGCAGTTATTTCAAGGGAACTATCGACAATGAGGAGTATCCTGGGCGCAAGTTGGGATTCATTGCACAGGAGATGGGGCGCGAGATCAATACTATCGGATCCAAGGCTAACCATGCCGGAATCCAGAAGATTGTGGTGATGATGAAGGACGAATTGGAAAAGATCAAAGAGCAGTCGCTGAATATTCTTTAAATTCAAATATCATATTTTATGAAAAAACAATTATTGTCATTATTAATTCTGGTGCTTCCACTTTTATCATCTGCATCAGATAACCAGGCCCGTTTGTTGCGTTTCCCTACAATCGGAGGCGGCAAAATCGTATTCAGTTATGCCGGTGACCTCTACAGCGTGGATGCTGATGGAGGCGCTGCTACCAGACTCACCTCACATGTCGGGTATGAGGTATTTCCAAAAATATCACCCGACGGCAAGACTATTGTGTTTACAGGCCAGTACGATGGCAATACCGAGGTCTATTCCATGCCTCTGGAGGGCGGAGAGCCGGTGAGACTTACCTGGACCCCTACTCTCGATCGTGACAATATGGGCGACCGTATGGGGCCTAACAATATTGTAATGAACTGGACTCCGGACGGCAGCCAGATTATTTTCCGTACCAGATGGTACACTTTTTCAGGCCTCAGAGGACGTCTCTACCAGGTTTCCTTAGATGGTGGGGTGCCCAAGCAATTGCCTACCACAGAGGGTGGATTCTGTTCTTATTCGCCTGATGGCAAATATCTGGCGATGAACAGGATGTTCCGCGAATTCCGCACATGGAAATACTATAAAGGCGGTCAGGCAGATGACATCTGGATCCATAAGGTTGGTACCACCTCTTTGGAGAAAATCACAGACAATCCCTACCAGGACATCTTTCCGATGTGGATCGGTGACGAGATATTCTACCTGTCAGATAGGGATAGGACAATGAATATGTTCGTTTACAACACAAAGACAAAGAAGACCGAAAAGGTAACGGATTTTACTGATTATGATATCAAATTCCCTTCGGCCTCGAATGAACACATTGTCTTTGAAAACGGAGGATATATCTACAAGTTCTCTGTAAAGGATCGCACATATTCCAAAGTTGATATAACTCTAGCCAGTGATAATATATGGGCTCGCACCGAACTTGGTGATGCATCAAAAAGGATGAGCTCTTATGATCTCTCGCCGGATGGCGAAAGAGTGCTTTTGACAGCACGCGGCGATATCTTTTCACTCCCCGCAAAGCAGGGCGTCACCTACAATATCACACGCTCACCAGGTTCTCACGAGCGTAATGTGTCATGGTCGCCTGACGGCAGTACCATCGCATATTTCTCCGATGCTGACGGCGAATATCAGGTATATACGGCTCCCTCTTCGGATATGACTGCTGCAAGGAAGATGACCTCTTTCACTGCCGGTTATCTTACAGGACTTCAGTGGTCTCCCGATTCCAAGACCCTTTACTTTAATTCGGACAAGATGGATAAATATGAGCTGGATGTATCTACAGGCGCGCTTAAACGTATCCTTGTCGGTACACACAGTGGCATCCGCTCATTTACATTAACCGATGATGGCAGTTGGGCGGCCTATGTGACTGCGCTACGCAACAAGGTCAGTGCGGTATTCCTCTACGAGACTGCTACCGGCAAATCATTCCAGGTAACGGACAGATGGTATGATTCATCATCACCTGTTTTTTCAAAGGATGGCAAATACCTCTTCTTCACCTCTTCCAGGAATTTGCGTTCCACTTATTCACAAGTAGAATGGAATACTTCCTATGCTGTTAATGACTATGTGTTTGTGCTTCCACTTGCAAAAGAGACTCCCAATCCTGCTGCAGTAAAATCTGACGAATACAAGGCTACCGGAGCTTCCGCTTCGGCTGAAAAGCCTTCCGATAAAAAAGAGAGTAAGCCTGCTTCTGCCGTAAAAATTGATACGGACGGACTCTTTGAGCGTATTTCACCCTTGCCACTTTCTCCCGGCAGATATAATCTTCTCTTCGCGGATGGGGGAAAACTCTATTATACCTCTTATGGTGGTATGGGTAGCTCCATGGCAAGAGGCGGCTCGGCTGGTGTTAAGAGTCTGGATCTCAAGACCATGAAGTCAAGTGATGCATTCCAGGGTACTCCGGTCAGCTATACTTCAGACCTGAAGAAAGTTCTCGTCAGGTATGCCGGTAAACTCTATGTAATCAATACTACAGGTTCGGGTAAGCTCGGTGATCCCGTTCCCACTTCCGATATGGAGATCATTATCGATCGCCAGAGAGAGTGGAAACAGATATTTGATGAAAGCTGGAGAATAATGAGAGACGGATTCTATGTGGAAAATATGCATGGTGTGGATTGGCAGAAGATTCACAATAAATATGCACAACTTCTTCCTTATGTAAAACACCGTCACGACTTGAGTTATATCATCGGTGAGATGATAGGAGAATTAAATGTTGGACATGCCTACATCAATTCAGGCGATGTGCCTGAGTTGCCTCGTATCAAGACGGGCCTTTTGGGAGCAGAATTTGCAAAGGACAAATCCGGTGCATTCAAAATCACAAAGATCTTCAAAGGTGCCAACTGGAGTGAGGCTTTGCGTAGTCCTCTTTCTGAGAGCGATGTAAAAGTGGGCGAATATGTGCTCTCGGTAAATGGCATTCCTAGCAGTGAGTTGAAAAATATCTATCAGGCACTTGTAGGTAAGGCGGATAAAGTAGTAGCACTTGTGGTATCACCTGATGCCAAAGGTGCTAAATCTCGCACTATTTATGTTAAAACCATTTCTAGCGAAAGCCAGTTGGCCTATTACGAATGGGTACAGAACAATATTGAAAAAGTGGAAAAGGCCTCAAATGGTGAAATCGGCTATATTCATATCCCCGATATGGGAACTGCAGGGCTGGAGATGTTTACTAAGCTCTTCTACACTCAGCTTGACAAGAAGGCACTCATAATCGATGACCGTATGAATGGTGGCGGAAATGTCTCACCAATGATTCTGGAGCGTCTTCAGAGAGTGGTTTACAGGATGAGTATGTCACGTAACGGCGGAGAGCCCAATACAATCCCCGGTGAAGCACACTATGGTCCGAAAGTATGTCTGATTGACAAGTATTCATCATCAGACGGTGATCTTTTCCCGTACGGATTTAAAACTCTAGGTCTTGGAAAAGTCATCGGTATGCGTTCGTGGGGTGGAATTGTCGGTATCTCCAGTTCAAAACCTTTTATTGATGGCCAGGATATGCGTACACCATTCTTTACTTCCTACTCATCGGAGACGGGAGAGTGGATTATTGAGGGTTATGGTGTGGATCCCGATATAGTGGTAGATATCAATCCTTTCGATGATTATCTAGGCAAAGATGCACAGCTTGATAAGGCAATTGAGGTTCTCAAAGAGGAACTTAAAACTTTCAAACCGTTACCGGGTATCCCGGCTGATCCGATACGATAATATTCCGGTTGCTTTGCAATGAAAGAAATCTCTTTTTCGGAAGCGCTGTCGCTCTATTTGGATGCACCGTTGGAAGCGTTGCGTAGTATGGCTGATACCGTAAGGTACAGCCATATTCCACAAAAACGGGCAAGCTGGCAAATTGATCGTAATGTTAATATTACCAATGCTTGTGTAAGCGGATGCCGTTTTTGCAATTTCCATTGCAAACCTATTGAAAAAGAGAAAGTATTTGTTACCACCCTCGACCAGTATAAGAGCAAAATTGCTGAAATGCGTCGTCTTGGCGGCGATCAACTTCTGCTCCAGGGTGGTCTGCATCCCGATCTGGATATAGTTTATTACGAGAATTTATTCCGGGAACTAAAGATAATAGAGCCTTCTTTAAAACTCAATGCGTTGGGACCTCCCGAGATTGCTTTCATTTCCCGAATTAGCGGGATAAGTTTTGAAGAGACACTTCGCCGTCTTCATGAGGCGGGACTTGACACTCTCCCCGGAGCCGGGGCGGAAATACTCTCAGACAGAGTGCGCAGGATAATTTCTCCGGGTAAGCCCACTGCTGCCGAGTGGAGCAACGTAATGGAAATTGCTCATACATTGGGCATTGGCCCTACTGCCACGATGGTTTATGGCCATATACAGACAATGGAGGAGCGGATTGCACATCTCTTTACCATTCGAGACTTACAGAGTCGTAAGCCCGAAGGTGTTCCCGGATTTCGTGCTTTTATCGGCTGGCCTATGCAACTGAAAGGGACTCGTTTAGCCGTAATGATGGAGGAAAAAGGCTTACAACTGCCCCGAGCAGAGTATGGTTGGAGCGAGGAAGAGGAGTTTCTACGTACGATAGCAATCTCAAGAATAGTTCTCCACAATATTACCCATATCCAAGCCTCATGGCTTACCGTTGGCCTAGAAATAGGTAAAAAATCGCTTCATTATGGAGCGGACGATATGGGTTCGATAATGATTGAGGAAAATGTGGTTTCTGCAGCGGGTGCATCCAACACTATTACTGCTGATGAGATGCAACAGGCCATCAGCGAAGCAGGATTTGAACCCTGGCTTCGCAGGCAGGATTATTCTCCGGTCGATCCGTCAAAACTGCGCAGCCAGGCAATCTCCTGATCCCAGATTTCAGGTTCGGGAGTTTCAAGAATCAGTGGGATGCCGTTAAATCTGGCATCCCTCATTATTCTGATGAAGGTGCCTTTGCCTATAAAACCGTTGCCTAGAGTTTCATGGCGGTCAACTCTGGAGCCAAGTGGTCTTTTTGCATCGTTGAGGTGCATTCCCTTGAGATATTTCAGACCTACAATTCGGTCCAGTTCTTCGATCACCTTTCCGAAAGTGTCTTCTCCATTGTTGAAAAGGTCACTTTCGTTCTCTCCGCTCCGCACATCATATCCTGCTGCAAAAGAGTGGCAGGTATCGATGCATACGCCTACTCTCGATTTGTCTTCCACCTGTGAGATGATTTCGGCCAGATGCTCAAACTGAAAACCGACATTCGAACCCTGACCGGCAGTGTTTTCAATGACTGCACAGACACCTGAAGTCTTGTCCAGAGCCATATTAATGGATTCTGCCACACGTCTTAAGCATTCGCTCAGAGAGATTTCGTTTAGATGGCTCCCGGGATGGAAATTGAGACGGTTGAGTCCGAGTTGTTCACAACGCTGCATCTCGTCAAGAAATGCAGCTCTGGATTTGCCCAGTCCTTCCGATGTAGGGTGTCCAAGATTTATAAGATAGCTGTCATGAGGAAGTATCGAGTCCGGCACAAATCCATGCCGGATGCAGTTTTCTTTAAAAAGTCGGATACTCTGCTCAGAAAGCGGAGCGCTTACCCACTGGCGTTGATTTTTTGTAAATAGGGCGAAAGCATTTGCCCCAATGGCAGCTGCATTTAGAGGAGCATTTTCCACTCCTCCGCTACTACTAATATGTGCGCCAATAAATTTCATTGTTTTTCCTTTCAACTTATATTTGAATAATCTGTTATTTCTATTTTCAAATTTTGCAAAACTTTGGTCAGAAGAGAATTTTCTCTACTTGAAAGCAGAGGGTCTTTCTCCAGGATGTCCGAGGCCTCTCTGCGTGCATCTTCGAGTACGGCGGAGTCCCTGCCGAGATTGGCTAAGCGCAGGTTCAATACAAGTCCGCTCTGTCTTGTTCCCTCGAAGTCGCCCGGTCCCCTCATTCTTAGATCAGCTTCTGCAATTTCAAATCCGTCGGTTGTCTGGCACATCATCTCAATTCTCTGGCGGGATTCGTTGCTGAGTTTGTATCCGGTCATCAGTATGCAGTAAGATTTCTCTGCACCTCGACCGACTCTGCCTCTGAGCTGGTGAAGCTGCGAAAGACCAAACCGTTCGGCACTTTCGATCACCATTACCGAAGCATTAGGCACATCTACTCCCACTTCTATAACTGAGGTTGATACCAGGATATGGGCTTTTCCACTCACAAAAAGTTCCATATCAAAAGCTTTGTCTTCAGGTTTCTGCTGGCCGTGGACCACTGCAGTACAGTATTCGGGGGGAGGGAAGGCTTTGACTATGGCTTCGTACCCCTCTTCTAGGTTTTTATAATCCATTTTTTCGGATTCTTTAATAAGAGGATAGACTACGAAAATCTGTCGCCCGGATTTAATCTCCCTTTTCATAAATTCTCTTATACGAGGGCGGGAGTTTTCCCCCCAGTGAATGGTCTGTACAGGTTTTCTGCCTGGAGGCAACTCATCTATAACCGATACATCAAGATCTCCCCAAAGGGTCATTGCGAGGGTTCTCGGGATTGGAGTTGCGGTCATTACCAGGATATGGGGTGGCATAGAGGATTTTGTCCAAAGTCTGGATCTTTGTTCCACCCCGAAACGGTGCTGTTCATCTATTACTGCGAGTCCGATGTTGAGAAACTTTACATTCTCCTCAATAAGTGCGTGGGTGCCGAAGATGATGTGGATGGAACCATCTTCAAGTCCTGCATGGATTGCACGACGCTCTTTTGTTTTTGTGGAGCCTGTGAGCAGCGCAGTTTTCACTCCGCTGTGCTCAAGAAACCTTAGGGTACCCTGATAGTGCTGTGAAGCAAGTACTTCCGTAGGGGCCATTATACAGGCCTGGTATCCGTTGTCTACTGCCATCAGTGCACTAAAAAGCGCTACGAGAGTTTTACCGCTGCCTACGTCTCCCTGCAGGAGGCGGTTCATCTGGCTTCCGGAGATAACGTCCGCGCGAATCTCTTTTATTACCCTCTTCTGAGATTCAGTCAAAGGGAAAGGGAGGTGCTCATAAGTGCTGTTAAATGCCTCTCCGATGTTATTAAAGAGAATTCCGGTGGAGCTGCGCATCCTGATATTTTTCTGCTTTAGAAGCGACAATTGCAGATAGAAGAGTTCCTCAAACTTGAGCCTATCCTTCGCTTTATCGAGTATCTGAAGATCGGTAGGAAAGTGGATGTTTACCAAAGCCTGACGTAAGGATATGAAGCGTTTGCGCAATATCAGATGGCGTGGAAGAGTCTCTTCTATGCTCTCAATTACCTGGTTAATGAGGTTATACTGGAGCTTTGCGAAGACCTTATTGCCGATACCGGCACTTCGCAGCTTTTCAGTACTGGAATAGACGCCGATCAGAGTCCCTACCATCGCGAGTTTGTCCTCGGTCGCCGGATCTATTTCAGGGTGGACCATATTATATGTCTGGTTGAATATGGAGGGTTTGCCAAATACTATATATTCAGTTCCGATTTTGAGTCTATTGAAGATCCATTTTATTCCTTGGAAGAAAACAAGTTCGATAGTGCCTGTACCGTCGTTGAGGCGGGCAATTAAACGTTTGGCACGTCCCTCACCGATTATGCGAAGATCTGTGATGCTGCCACGCAGTTGAATATAAGCGCTGCTACTATTAATTTCCCTGATAGAATAAAACCTGGTGCGGTCGATATATCTGAATGGAAACGTGTAGAGCATATCTCCGAATGTAGAGATGCCCAACTCTTTTTCCAACAGCGCGGCTCTCTTGGGTCCGACACCCTGCAGGAACTTTATGTCGCTCTCCAGAATTTTGTTCACAGTGCAAATATACATTAAATATGCGTCAAATTTCCGTGCTTTTTAGTAACTTGCAAAAATTTTTGAGTTCTATGAGTAGAAAAATAGTAGTGGGTATTACCCAAGGAGATAGCAACGGTATCGGTTACGAAGTCATCATCAAAGCCCTCTCAGATTCAAGAATGCTGGATATGTGCATTCCTGTTGTTTATGGTTGTTCACGCACTTTCGGTATATACCGTAAATTGGTGCCTGAGACCGAACAGATTACTACAAATATTGTCAATAGTGCTTCTGACGCGCGTCACAAGCATGTCAACATTGTCAATGCAGTACCCGATTCATTACCGGTGGATATAGGTCAGCCTACGGCTGATGGTGCCAGAGCGGCAATTATAGCTCTGAAGGCTGCGGTGGCTGATGTTAAGGCGAAGTTTCTTGACGCTATAGTTACTGCGCCTTTCAGCAAACACACAGTTGCGCAGACAGAGTTTGCGTTTCCAGGCCATACGGAATACCTGATAAACGAATTTGGAGCAAAAGACGGTTTAATGTTTCTCTGTGCCGATAACCTTAGAGTCGGGGTTGTGACAAATCATCTCCCCATTTCAAAGGTCAGTTCTGCCATTACAATAGAGGTACTTATGAGTAAGATCCGCCTGATGAACCAATCTCTTATAAGGGATTTTGGTGTCGTAAGGCCGAAAATCGCTGTGCTGGGGCTCAATCCCCATGCAGGTGATGGCGGCTCACTCGGCGCCGAGGAGGTAGACACTATCATTCCCGCCATTAAGCAGGCAAATACCGAGAATATACTGGCTTTTGGCCCTTATTCACCGGACGGATTTTTTGCAACAAATACGCAGTATAAATTTGACGCCGTTCTGGCGATGTACCATGACCAGGGACTTATCCCTTTCAAGGCGCTTGCATTTGATAAGGGCGTCAATTTTACAGCGGGGCTACCTATAGTCAGAACATCTCCCGATCATGGTACTGCATTTGAAATTGCAGGCAAGTCTATGGCAAATCCGGGGCCCATGATTTCAGCAATCTATACGGCTATAGATATTTGTAATAACAGGGAGAACTACGATCAGATGAGTGCTAATCCTCTGGAAATAAAGCACTTTGAGGGGCCGAAACACGAACGCACGATATTGCCGGAATAATTGATGGTTAAAAGACCACCCATACAAATATATACAGACGGAGCCTGCAAAGGCAACCCTGGACCGGGAGGGTACGGAGTTGTGATGCGTTGCGGGAATTATGAGAAGGAATTTTCAGCAGGATACCGCCTTACTACCAATAATCGTATGGAACTTTTGGCTGTTATTGTGGGCCTGGAGGCTATTAAGTGGTCGGATGCGGTGGTTACAGTGTGGAGCGACTCCTCGTATGTTGTCAATGCGGTTGAAAATGGTCAGGTATTTAAATGGGAACAGAAAGGTTTCCACAAAAAGGCCAATCCGGATCTATGGATCCGTTTTCTGGCAATTTACAGGAAGCATAAGGTCCGATTTGTCTGGATCAAAGGCCATGCGGGGTATCCTGAAAATGAGCGTTGTGATAGTCTCGCCGTTGCTGCCTCTATGGGCCCTGATTTAGCCGTGGACAAAGTTTATGAAGCATCTAATGTGAAAAATGAACTCTTTAACAATCCTTAATAACTATTTTTATGAAGAAGTATTTTGCAGAAGCAATAGGTACAATGGTGCTTGTTCTTCTCGGCTGTGGTAGCGCAGTATTTAATGGCGGCGTGGGTACTACAGCACAGGTTTTGACCGTTTCTTTCGCATTTGGTCTTTCAGTTGTGGCAATGGCGTATGCTATCGGTTCCATTTCAGGATGCCATATCAACCCCGCCATAACTCTGGGTGTAATGCTTACAGGCAGAATGAAGACGGTAGAGGGCCTGAAGTATATGCTTGCTCAGGTCATCGGTGCATTTGTAGGATCAGCTATCATTTTTGCACTTGTTCAGACCGGCGATAAGGATGCAGCATTGTATGCTACTACGACTGGGGCAAATGCTGTTTCCAGTGCAGCTTCGGTGGGATCGGCACTCATTGCCGAGATTGTGGGTACCTTTATCTTTGTACTTGTGGTTCTCGGCGTTACTGACTCCAAGAAGGGTAATCCGGCACTTGCAGGTTTGGCCATCGGTCTGACTCTTGTGCTCGTTCACATTGTTCTGATTCCAATTACCGGCACATCAGTCAACCCTGCTCGTAGTATTGCTCCGGCAATATTCGAGGGCGGACAAGCTCTGAAGGATCTTTGGATCTTCATAGTAGGTCCTTTTGTTGGTGCTGCACTTTCCGCAGTAGTTTGGGAAGGCCTTGCCAAAGAATCCGCAAAGAAGTAGAGTGCTGTTTCTTATGAAATTATTGAGGTCGGTTGATAATAATCAGCCGACCTCAATTCTATTTAACGTGGAACTATTATTTGTTACTTTACAAAAGCACCGATAAAGAGAATGGCATTTGTGCTATTTTCGCGGATTGCATAAATGAATGGCTTGTTGACGACTATAGATGTAGATTTATTGTCCAATCCGGCAAGCCTTACACTACTGAAAGAATTGAAACCTGCTGCAAATGTGCCTTTCATATCAACTGTAATGGAGGTTTTGTGACGAGATTCCCAATTGCCGGTACTATAATCCGAAAGAATCCCGTAGTATTTAGTGAATGGTTCAAAAGCACGTTGTATTCCCATGTCCTCAAGTACATCTATCAGAATGTCATCTGCTTCAAAAGAGCTTGTAAATTGCGGAATAGACAATGTCACATAACCGCCATACAGGGAATTTGTAATCTTTTTGAATTTTTCCGGTGAAAGGTTTTCTACAAAATCGTCAAAGTCCGAATTAGGCATTATCACAATAAAACTGAATGCTCCTTTATCTCCATAACTAAGTGAAAATAGTGTGGCATAGTCATCAATACTGTGAGACATGTTGAAGCATGCCCATTTCATATAGTTAACCTCAGTGACTGCGTTATCAATTCCATAAAAGATCCCTTTTGAAATGGATGAGGGAGGGACTCCCCAAGGGGCGCGAAACAAGGTAGCATTCATTACGGCAAACTGAGTATCAGGGTGAATTTGACTCATGACTTCAGGAATCAAGCCGTCAGTTGCCTCCTTTCCCCATTTATTGATTCTCTCAAGAGTAGTTTCATTGGCAAAGTCAACAGCATTGACGGGTGAATTGTAATATTTTTTCAAAGTTTTACCATACTCCGGTACCAGACGCTTGTTCTTGTCATACCAGAAAGAATTATTGGAGAGATATGTTACTTTGGAGTCGACTTTATCTAAAGCTGAAATAAAAAGCCCGTAATATTTATTAACCTCATCCAATGCTATTCCGGGGTGGCCGAGCACTTCTGCTATTTCATTGTATGTCGCCCTGTCTGCTCCGTTTGAAAGCATTGCAAGAGAGATGGAAGTGCTTATGGGAGAGAGTAGCAGGTTTCCTTCGGTTTTGTCGTAAAAATTTTTGAAAAGATTAATTGAGAAAGCATTGTCAGACTCTAAAAGTTGCTGTTGCGCCTTTGTCAATTGGATCTCTCCTGTATGAGAAATAATCTCTTCACTCGTATCAAAATCGGCACAAGAGACAAATGTAACCAACATTGAAAGAATCAATGTTGATAAAGATATCTGAAATAATCTACTATTTTTCATAATTATATAGTGACCAAAATAACTCAATTGAGTTATCACTTGGTACTATATAGATGCACTTAAGTATAAAAATGTTGCATTCGAAATAAAAATTTACGTGGTGCACGGTACGGGTTACAAGGTATGGGTGCGGGATGGAAATCAACGACAAACCTAGGGTCACTTTGTGTCTTATTTGAAATTCTATCCAAAAAAGTTAAATTTGTGGATTATTAACTTTATTATAATGAAGAACAATGGTCTTACATTGGGAGTTCTGGGCGGGATGGGCCCTGCTTCAACAGCGGAATTTTTGAGACTTCTTGCTGAAAAGGCACCTGCTGACGTCGATCAGGAACATCCCAGAATGATAGTTTATTCACATACTATTACTCCGGACAGGACAACCTTTATTCTCGGCAAAGGGCCGGATCCTCATAATTATATCAGGGAAGGACTTGAGACCCTCATTGGTTGGGGGGCCGACCGTCTTGCGGTAACTTGCAATACCGCTCATTACTTCATAGACAAGTTCAGAGATGAACTTCCCGTTCCCGTAAACCACATAATAGAGGAGACCATAAAAAAATCGCAGGCGGTATGCCCCGAGGGTGCCTGGCTCACTGCTACTCTCGGAACCATGCGTACGGGCCTTTATCAGAAACATTCGGCATACTTTGGTTATAACTTCAAGCTCCCTTCTGAAGAGATGCAGGTCGAAATCCACGACATAACAGACCAGGTTAAGGCCGGCAAACAACGTGAGGCAGGTGAGAGATTCAGAAAGGTGGTGGAACAGCTCTGGGAAATTGAAAAGCTCCCCGTAGTTGGTGCCTGTACCGAGATTCCAATCGCTTACCGTCATACCGGACTGCCTGAAGAAATGGGTATTTCCTGCCTTGAGGCTCTTGCAGAGGGATGCATAAGGGAACTTTACCGACCGCTTTGATGCTTCTTGAAATTACCTTTATATAGATAGAAATATTTTAATCAATGAGAATAATAGTAAAATATATAGTCTTACTGCTGATTATGCTGATGGCAGGCTCTTGTGGTGATCCCAAACCCTCTCCTGGCCCTGATAACCATTCAAAAGTGAATTTTGCAAAGGGAGCAGATGTGAGCTGGGCGGACCCCGGAAAACAGAACAAACCTGCAGCCTGGGTCAATCTTCCTTTTGAAGAGCTCAAAGGTGCTCTTGTCTCCCATACGATAGAGATACTTGAGGCACTCAAAGGGGAAGGTATCTCCCCTGAATGGGTACAGGTAGGCAATGAAACTTCTGACGGAATGCTTTGGGAATATGGCCGCGCCTCTGTAAATATGAAGAACTATACAGACCTCCATAATGCCGGCTATAGAGCTGTAAAAGAGGTGTTCCCCGAGGCCAAAGTAATACTTCATATTGATAGAGGGGATAGCGGTGCACATTACAACTGGCTTCTCGACGGTATGGCTCTCCATGCAGCCCAGTATGATGTCATCGGAATGTCTCTCTATCCCGACCCGAACAATTGGCAATATGTCAATGAGGCTTGTCTTATCAATATGAAAGAACTGATTGGGAAATATAATAAAGATGTAATGATATGTGAGGTAGGTATGAGCTGGGACCAGCCTGAAATCTGCAAAGGGTTCCTTATAGACCTGATAGATAAAGTGCTTGAAAAGACTGACGGACGCTGTCTGGGCGTTTTGTACTGGGAGCCCCAGGGATTTGTCAATTGGAGTCACTATACCAAGGCTGCATTTGACAACACAGGCAGGCCCACCGTAGCACTGGATGCTTTCAAGGATTGATACTGACAAATACTTATAGATATGAAAAGACAGATTTTACTTACATTGTTGCTCTGCATATTTGCTGCCGTTTCTTGTGGAGAAGGGAGTCCGCGTAGCGAAATAGTGTTGGAAGATGGATGGAAATTTTCACTTGGGGACTTCGTAGAAGCATTTGATCCTACTTTTGATGACTCTGGGTGGGAAGAGGTGAGGGTTCCACATGATTGGGCTATATATGGACCTTTCGACAGGTCAAATGACCTCCAGGTTATATCAGTAAAACAAAATGATGAAATTATTGTGACAGAGAGGACCGGCAGAACCGGTGGGCTCCCTCATGTGGGGATAGGATGGTATCGTAACGAGTTTGACCTTCGCGGTTTTGACAAAAACGAAGAGGCCGTATCTTTGCTCTTTGATGGAGCAATGAGTGGTGCACAGGTTTGGGTCAACGGCACTAAAGTCATAAGCTGGCCTTCGGGCTACAACTCCTTCCATTGCGACATCACTCAATGGATAAATGAAGATGGAGAGGACAATACCTTAGCGGTACGTCTGGAAAATCTCCCCAAGTCATCAAGGTGGTATCCGGGAGCAGGACTATACAGAAATGTACGTCTGGTTAGGACCGGTCGGCTTCATATTCCCATCTGGGGAACTTATATTACAACTCCGGAGGTTTCGCGTAAAAAGGCTGAGGTCTTCATGCAGGTGGCAATTGAGGGTAGTACTGACAAGGAGTTGAGAATTGTTACCGAAATTCGCAATCCCAAAGGCAAAAAAGTGGCATACTCTGAAAGTTTGTTGGAAGATGCAACAGCTCAGTCGGATACAGTGTATATGAGATTCACTGTGCGCAGACCAGAACTTTGGTCGCCTGAAACGCCTTCTCTCTATACGGCCCATACAAACATCTATGAGGGAGATCTCCTTACTGAAAGCCATATCACACGTTTTGGCATCCGTTCTGCCGAAGTGGTGAAGGGACAAGGATTTTATCTCAACGGTGAGTTACGTAAATTCAAGGGTGTCTGCAATCACCACGACCTCGGTCCGCTTGGAGCAGCTGTAAACAAGGCAGCACTCCGACATCAACTGGAGATGCTCAAGGATATGGGCTGCGATGCTATCCGCACCTCCCACAATATGCCTGCACCGGAGCTTGTGGAATTGTGTGACGAGTTGGGTTTCATGATGATGGTTGAGGCTTTCGATGAATGGGATATTGCCAAGTGTGCCAATGGATATCATCGCCATTTTGAGGAGTGGGCGGAGAAGGATATAGTAAATATGATCCGCAATTTCCGCAACAATCCAAGTGTTGTAATGTGGAGTATCGGCAATGAGGTTCCTACACAGTGCGATGATCAGGGCTATAAAGTTGCCGCATTTCTACAGGACATTTGTCACAGGGAGGATCCCTCTCGTCTTGTCACCTGTGGCTTGGATCAGCCGCAGTGTGTGCTGACCAACGGATTTGCAGAGGTGATGGATGTAGTGGGAATTAATTATCATACCGAGCTTTACAAGAAGGCTTTCGAAACTCTGCCTCAGGGTAATATTCTCGGTTCTGAAACAGCCTCTACAGTGAGTTCCAGAGGGGTTTATAAGATTCCTGTCGAATTAAAGTACAGAGCGATGTATGATGACCATCAATCTTCTTCGTACGACGTTGAGTATTGCCCCTGGTCTAATATTCCCGATATTGATTTTGCTCTTGCCGAAGATTTCGAGTGGACTATGGGACAGTTTGTATGGACCGGATTTGACTATCTTGGAGAGCCGACTCCATATGGTACCGATTCCTGGCCAAATCACAGTTCGCTTTTCGGTATAATCGATCTGGCCTCTATTCCAAAGGACAGATATTATCTCTACCGCTCGCAATGGAACGAAAATGACCATACGCTTCATCTCTTACCCCATTGGAACTGGGAAGGACGTGAGGGAGAAACTATCCCCGTAATGTGTTATACCGATTTTCCTTCTGCCGAACTTTTTGTCAACGGGGTTTCACAGGGCGTTGTCTCAAAAGGCAGTTACTCCCTTGCCGATATCGACCTCTCACAAATTGATAAAGATTCCCTTATGGCGAGATACAGACTTATTTGGCCGGATGTGGTCTATCAGCCCGGTGAAATCGAGGTTGTAGCTTACAACGAAAGAGGAGGACGTGAACAGATGCGTAAAAGTATCGTAACTGCCGGCGAACCTCACTCGATAGTGTTTGAAACAAGTCGCAATAAGATTGAAGCTGACGGAAGGGATTTGGCTTATGTCTATGTCAGTATAGTTGACAAAGATGGGAATTTATGTCCCAATGCTTCCAATGAGATACGATTTGAAGTGAAGGGAGCCGGAGAATTTGTAGCCGTGGCAAACGGTGATCCCACCTGCCTTTATCCATTCCACGAACCGGTAATGCCCGCTTTCAGCGGCCGTCTGACGGCAATAGTTACTTCACATGAGTATCGTGGCAGTATGTCACTTAAGGCCTATTCAGAGGGACTTGAAACGGCACAAATTATAATCAAAGCAAATTAAGACAGATAACAATGATAGATTCAGCAATTCTCAAAAAGAGTATAAAGGAGAGATTCGGTCATTCAGATTGTTCCATTTTCTCAGCACCGGGACGTATCAATCTCATAGGTGAACATACCGATTACAACGGAGGCTTCGTACTGCCTGCATCCATAGACAAATGCATTTCCCTGGCAATAGTACCTAACGGGACTTCTACCGTAAATCTCTATTCCATAGATTACGATGAGAGTGTCTCATTCGATGTTGACGGTGAAAAACCGAAACAGCAGTGGGCATCCTATGTTTATGGTGTAATTCAGGAGATGAAGAAAAGGGGTGCTTCGCCGAGAGGTTTTGATGCGGTATTTGGCGGAGATATTCCTCTCGGAGCCGGTATGTCCTCTTCGGCAGCCCTCGAGTCCGTTTTTGGGACTGCCCTCAATACTATTTTTAAGCTGGGATTTGATAAACGGGAATTGGCTAAGATAGGTCAGATGACGGAACATAATTATGTGGGTGTCCGCTGCGGCATAATGGATCAATTTGCCTCCCTTTTCGGAGAAGCCGGAAAGGTAATAAGACTTGACTGCCGTTCGCTGGAGTATGAGCTTTTCCCTTTTGCGCCGGAAGGCATAAGACTGGTGCTTATAGATACGATGGTCAAACATTCGCTTGCCTCTTCGGAGTACAATGTGCGTCGTGCCCAATGTGAGGCGGGTGTTGCCCTCATATCCAGGTACAAGGAAGGAGTGGAGCTGCTCAGAGATGTTACTCTCGAAGATCTTGAAGCTCACAAGGGAGAAATGGATCCCGAGGTATATCGGAGGTGCCATTTTGTTATTAGTGAGAATCAGCGCCTTTTGGATGGCTGTGAGGATTTGTCGAGGGGTGATTATGCTCTGTTTGGCCAAAAGATGTTCCTTACCCACGAAGGTTTGAGTAAAGAGTATGGAGTAAGTTGCGAGGAGCTCGACTTTATAGTGGAGATTGCCCGAAGTGTAGAGGGAGTTCTGGGTGCCTGAATGATGGGCGGTGGCTTTGGCGGCTGTGTTCTTGCAATGGTGAAAAATGAAAACCATGATGAGTATGTAGCAAAGGTGCGCGAGGCTTATCAGAAGCGCTTTAGCAAGGATCCGCGCGTAATTGATGTGGTTATTTCAGATGGAGCAAGGCAATGGTAGGTTCGGACATTAAATATTTTACTCTAACCAACAGTAGCGGTGCGAGTGTCACCCTCAGCAATATGGGTGCGGGTATTATTTCGGTCATCGTACCCGACAAGGATGGCAATATGGCTGATGTAGCCCTGGGGTATGCAAAGCCGGAGGATTATTTCTGCGATGGTCCCTGTATGGGAA
>JAAZEZ010000087.1 GCA_012511975.1 Bacteroidales bacterium
CGTTCCGTGATCAATTCAAGAACGCTTTTAAGCAGTATGCGACCATCTATACCTTTGTATTTTGCCGAGGTGTCGGGGAAATGTTTTCCTATATCACCGAGGGCAAGAGCCCCCAAAAGTGCATCACAAAGGGCGTGGATGGCCACATCTCCGTCCGAATGAGCTACACATCCCTTTTCCGAAGGAACGGTCACGCCGCAAAGTGTCAGAGGCAGTCCTGGGGCAAGCTTATGTACGTCAAACCCGTTGCCAATGCGAATCTCCATATTAACCTCCTATTTTTCCGCAAAAATAAAAAATATGTTAACTTTGTCCTAAATAATTACTTGACAATTTTGTGACATTATGGGATTTTTAAACATAAGCTTTTTCAAAACACCTTCTCACCGGGTATTCCACTACACTCCACGCTATTATGATGAACGCAAAGAGCGTATTGCAGAAATTTACAAAAAGTACGGCAAGAACCCCGATGGCACTCCTATAGATCCTTCGAAAGAGACAAAGGATAACCAAGGCACCTCTTACACCAAGCCTTATGTGCCCGGGGCGAGCATCCGTGGCTCATTTAGTAAAGGCATTGAGAAACACAGCCGCCAGGTAGAACAGAAGAAGGTAAAAAGGTTGATTAATCTGATCACTTTTGTAGCTCTGGCGGTGGCAATCTACTATATAGCCGTCGGTCTTGGCCAAATTATGAGGTAATATGCTAAAGCTCTTACCCGCCAACATATCCAATCTGATAGCAGCAGGAGAGGTTGTCGGTCGCCCCGCTTCTGTGGTCAAAGAGCTACTGGAAAACTCCATTGATGCGGGAGCGGATACAATCCAACTGATAGTGACCGATGCGGGCAGAACTCTCATCCAGGTGATAGACAATGGCTCCGGCATGACTCCCGGAGATGCGGAGTTATGTTTTGAACGACACGCAACCTCCAAGATAGATCGTGCCGAAGACCTTGAGTCCATCTCTACATATGGATTTCGTGGCGAAGCATTGGCCTCCATCGCTGCGGTCGCACATGTAACCTTAAAAACACGTCAGGCCGACAGTGAGGTAGGATGGCAGGTGGAGGTAAGCGAGTCACGTATCATTTCGAGTCATGAGGTCTCATCTTCCATAGGATCAAGCTTCGAAGTACGCAACCTTTTTTACAATGTGCCCGCGAGGCGCAAATTTCTCAAATCCGATAACACCGAACTTCGGCACATTATCCAAGAGTTCATCAGAGTAGCAGTCATAAGGCCTGACTTAAGATTTAAAATGCTCTCCAACGGCAAGGTACTCTACGATCTGCGTACTGCTGACAATACCAAACAGCGTATCTACGATCTTTTCGGACGAGAATTGATTAACTCCCTGGTGGAGATATATACTGACACATCGGTAGTCAAAATAAGCGGTCATATTGGTAAACCCGAATCCGCCCGCAAAACCCCCGGCAATCAATATTTTTTTGTCAACGGACGTTATTTTCGTTCACCTTACATGCATAAGGCAGTAATGAAGGCCTACGAACAACTCATCCCCGACGATACGCTACCCACCTATTTCATATTTCTCGAAACTCCTTTAGATAGAGTTGATGTCAATATCCACCCGACAAAGAGCGAAGTAAAGTTTGAGGATGAGCAGATGATATTTGAGATAATTATGGCTTCGGTCAGAGAGTCACTAGGCAAGAACTCATTTGTCCCAAGCATCGATTTTGACACCGAAGGGATGCCTGAAATCCCCAATATGCCAGCTCGGGGCGCACTGGAGCACGGCAGGGAATATATTAGAATGCCCAGGATAGACTATGACCCGTTATTCAATCCCTTCGACATAGGAAAGGATAGGGAGTTTTCCACCATACCATCACAGATTCGTCCTGGTGGAGAAGAGCAGGAGGAGCAGATGCTATTCGAGGAGAGGGAGATCTCGCGTACCTCGATCTTGCGGGCCGGAAGCAGTTATATTCTTTCGCAGTACGGTGAGGCCATCCTGTTGGTGCATACCTCAAGAGCCAGGGAGCGCATCTGGTATGAACGTTATCTGAGCATGCTCTCGGAAGAGAAGCCGCTGACCCAGCAGACACTCTTCCCAAGGAACATACAACTGCAGAGCGAAGATTATCTCACCCTTGCTGAGCATCTGGAGGAACTCTCGAAGTTAGGATTTGACATCCGCGATTTCGGAGGCAATTCAGTTGCTGTGTATGGAGTCCCTCTGGGATATTCTGTGGCGGAGGGAGATACTCCTGAGCTCCTCGATTCACTGGTAGCCTCGCTAAGAGAACAGACCTTTACTGCCGATTTTGCAGAATATGGCGAGGCTCTTGCCCGAAAACTGGCCATTTCGGCAGCCAGAAGCCACACCGGTCCCCTATCAGATACCCAGGCACAAATATTGGTAGATGAGTTATTTGACTGCAAGGAGTCCGGACTCACGCCGGACGGACACAAGTGCATGTCTGTTATTACAGTTAAAGATCTGGAGAAATATTTATGAATCAAGGATACAGCCGCCCCGGTTTTTGGGGAATGATGTCACCAGTTACCAAGAATCTGGTCATCATCAATACCATAATGCTTATTGCGACCTGGATTATAGGTGACACGATGTATGAAAAGCTCGCGCTTTTTGCATTTGAATCTCCATTTTTCAAGCCCTACCAGCTAATCACACATATGTTTATGCATGGTGATTTCTGGCATCTGTTTTTCAATATGTACACCCTTATGATCTTCGGCACGGTGCTGGAAAGAATCTGGGGTAGTAAAAAATTTCTGCTTTTTTACTTTGTCACGGGAATCGGAGCGGCATTATGCCACAGTCTTGTGCTACATCTGCAGTATGATGCCTTTGTGGAAGCGGGAAAGATAGCTGCTGCTACCGCTGTACTCAGAACCCCTACCGTGGGTGCTTCAGGGGCTATTTATGGAGTATTGTTGGGCTATGGAATGCTTTTCCCCGACAATCGCCTGCAATTGATATTTCCACCTGTGGCGATGAAAGCCAAATGGTTTGTGATCATTTTCGGCGCAATAGAGCTCATCACAGGTCTTACAGGGATGGGTGGTAATATCGCTCATTTCGCCCACCTGGGAGGAATGCTATTCGGCTTGATAATGATTCTTATCTGGAAGAAACAAAACCGGCTGTACCATTAGACTTCCTACATCCGGTAACTATAACTATGAAAAAGAAGAAACAGCGCAGATTTGGCCTTGGGAGTTTTATTTCAGTCACAGTATTGCTTATCTCAGCAATTGCGCTACTGATATCCTATGTTTCCATTTTTATCAGTCCTTCGAAATTCTGGCCTCCCCTCTTTTTTGGCCTATACTACATCCCGATAGCGTTGTGGAACCTATTTCTGTTGATCATAGCCATTATCCGCATGAAGAAGCGCCTACTGATACCTTTGGTAGCCCTGCTTCCATCTCTCTTTTTTTTCGATATGTTTGTAAAAGTTGGTAATGAAGTCCCAGAAGAAGAGAGGGAGGGTATATGCATAGTTACATACAATGTCGGCAGATACTCCTTAAGCAAATATGGAAAGTCAAAAAGGGAGACCACAGCAGAGATCCGCGATTATCTTGAGCTCTGCGAAGCAGATATTATTTGCCTTCAGGAGGTTAGCGTACGCTACAAGGATTCCTTGATAGAACTTCCTGATTATCCCCATATCTACTCCCATTTCTTCAATGATACCGGCTCAAGTTTCGGCAATGTTATTCTAAGTAAATTTCCCATAAGGGGAGGAGGAAAACTCACCTTCAAAAACAGCACAAATCTGGCTATATGGGCAGATCTGCGAATAGGCAAGAACATAGTACGCATCTATAACTGCCATCTGGAGTCCTACAGTATCTCATTTACCTCAATCGTTAAGCGTCTTTTCAATAAAGATACATTCAGCGATGAGTTTATCTCACTCCACGGACATCTTAAGGAATCCAACATAAAACGTGCTGAGCAAGTGGACCACGTGGTAAATAGTATTAGTGAATGCAGCCTGAAAACCATAGTCTGCGGTGACTTCAACGACACTCCGATGTCTTATACCTACCACCAGTTGCAGAAACAACACAAAGATTGTTTTGTCGAGGCAGGGAAGGGCTTCGGAGCCACCTACTCCAGACTGTGGCCGGCACTGCGTCTGGACTATATACTCATTCCGGAAGAATACCAGACTACATACCACAAAATAGAGAGAGTGCCCTACTCGGACCATTTTCAGGTCCTTACACAAATAAAATTAGACTCAACCAATGAATAATCATATCGACAAGATTATTGAACATAAAGCTGTAAATGCCGCCATAGAAGTGCTAAAAGCGGGGGGAGTGATACTCTACCCCACCGATACCATCTGGGGCATAGGATGTGACGCCACAAATAGCGAAGCAGTGGCTAAAGTTTTATCCATCAAGCACCGCACTGACAGCAAAAGTCTTATCACGCTGGTCTCTGATACCGATATGCTGACAAGATATGTGAAAGAAATCCCCGACATCGCATTCGATCTGATAGAGGTAAATGATCGTCCGATGACCATCATTTATCCCGGAGCTGTTGTCGCCACAGACTCCTCTCCTGCAGGTAGCGCACTTGCACCAAATGTGGTTTCTGAAGATGGCAGCGTGGGAATACGCATCCCCGACCACGCTTTTTGCAAAGTGTTGATCTCCCGTTTCGGAAGAGCAATTGTCTCCACTTCTGCCAATATATCCGGCAGCAAAGCTCCGGCTAACTATAGCGCAATCCCGGAAGAGATCATTAAAAGTGTAGATTGGGTAGCAGACACCTCTCTGGAATCGGATTCTACCGGAAAGGCATCACAAATCATAAAAGTAGGATTGCGGGGCGAGATCGCTATTATCCGCAGCTAATCAACAATTCGCAAGATAAACGGCCGCTACAGCAGTGAGCGCCGCAGTTTCTATACGTAAACGTGACTCTCCCAGAGAAACGGGCTGCCATCCCGATTTTATTGCCTGAGCGATCTCTTCTCGCGAAAAATCCCCTTCAGGACCGATCATAATAATCACATCCGAAGCATCTTTACGCAATGCCTCAGTAATGTGAATTTTCTTAGCACCCAAAGATTCCACCTCATCACAATAGCATATTAGCCGGAGCGGAGTCCTTTCAGATAACTGTTTTGCAGTATGCAGGCGGGAAATAACTTTTTCAGTATCCGGGCAGGAAAAAACTTTTCCTGACTCTGCACACGAGCTGTGCTCCAAAAATTCCCTCACTGTCACAGGATCGTGAAGCAGGGGGATAGCTCCCTTGTGGGACTGCTTGGCAGCGGCAATTATAATGCGCTCCGAACGTTCGCGTTTAAAAATGCGCCTCTCGGAGTAGTCACCGAAAATAGGAGAAATCTCATCCACACCTATCTCCGTAGCCTTTTCCACAAACCAGTCAAAACGTTCGGTGTTCTTGGGAGGTGCTACTGCGACATGAAGCCGGTAAGGATGGCTGCCATAGCCCTCCTGCCGTTCTAAAACATTAAAAACCACACAACGGGGATTATCATCGGTAATTTCACACCTGAAAAGCGTGCCTGCACCATCCACAATATTGATGATGTCGCCTTTACGGTGCCTAAGCACCTTGATGCAGTGGCCGGATTCGATTGCATCGAGCCGTGTACCGCCCTGGGCTATGTCCGGTGAATAAAAAATTTCCATTTCAATCTCTTTCGCCTAAACAAAGATAGGGATTTTATCTATATTTGTGGATTGAACACTAGTACTAATCCAAATACCTCTCTTATGACTAAAGCTCCAACCCAGCGCTACGTAGCCCTTGACGTACTTAGGGGCATGACAGTAGCGGGAATGATTCTTGTCAATAATCCGGGCTCCTGGGGACATATTTTACCACCCTTGAGACACGCCGCATGGTCGGGATGTACACCTACAGACCTGGTGTTTCCCTTCTTTCTCTTTTGTGTGGGAGTTGCGATGGCCTTTTCTTTTGCAAAATATGGCGATTCGATAAACAAAGAGAGTTCGCGCAAACTCGTAGTAAGAGGCCTGCTGATTTTTGCGTTGGGACTTGCACTTAACATGTTCCCCTTCTACCCCACTTCTCGCAATCCGGAGCTCACTTTTGGAGAGAATTATCTTATCTGGCTGCAAAATATTCGCATCTTCGGAGTGTTGCAGCGCATCGGATTATGCTATATCCTGGGAGGATTTCTTGCCTTGTGGCTCAAACGGCCAAAGCGTATTTTGCTAGGTATCGCAGCGGTCACTCTGCTTCACTGGCTGATCCTGTGGATTTTCGGCGGAGAGCCGGGATGGAGCACCCTGGAGGGAAATGTTGCGAGCAAGATCGACATTGCGCTGGTTGGAGAGAGTCATGTATATCGTGGCTACGGTATCCCATTTGATCCGGAAGGACTCCTAGGAGTACTCTCCGGCGCAGGTACGGTACTGCTGGGATACTATATAGGGCAATTGATCCGCTCCAGTGAAAGCAAAATCAATGCAGTTGCAAAGCTCTATACCATAGCACTTATATGCCTCGGACTGGGACGCATATGGAATGTGTGGGTACCGATCAACAAGCCGTTATGGACCGGTTCGTATGTAATATACACCGGCGGATGGGCTATTATGCTTTTTGCATTGTTCATCTATTTCATAGATATAAAGGGAAAAGAGAGGTATTTCACTCCATTCAAGGCGATGGGCATGAACCCGCTCTTCGCCTTCGTGATGGCGGGAGTACTGGTTAAATTACTCGGCAGAGTGATTACCTGGACCACTGCGGAGGGAGCTAAGACGAGCGCTCTCTCTTGGTTATACAATACCTGCTGCGTCTCCATCTTCGGAAACAACGAATATGCCTCACTTATGCACGCGCTGATTATGGTTGCCATTTTCCTTGCGATGTGTATGATATTGTACCGCAAGAAAATTTTTATAAAGATCTGACGGTAGATGGCATATATCGGACTTATATCTGATACACACGGTTATTTTGACGACCGGCTTAGAAATTTCCTTGAGCCGGTAGATACCATCTGGCATGCAGGAGACTTTGCAACTCTGGAATCCGCACTGGAGATAGCCGCTTTCAAACCACTTGTGGGGGTACACGGCAATTGTGACGGATACGATATCCGCACTTATCACCCCTATATTCAGCTGATGGATGTGGAAGGGCTCAAAGTGCTGATGATGCATATCGGAGGGTATCCGGGCAGATATGATTTTCGCGCACTGCGGCTGATAGAGGAGCACCGCCCCAATCTGTTTGTCTGCGGTCACTCGCACATCCTCAGGGTGATCAACGACAAGCACTATAATATGCTCACTCTCAACCCCGGTGCTGCCGGCATCCAGGGATTTCATCTGGTGCGCACCGCGCTGAGGTTCCACATTTCCGATGGGAAAATCCACGATATGGAGGTAGGTGAATGGGAAAGAAATTTTACTAACAATAATAATTGATATAATGAAAAGGACTTTAATTTTTGCTCTGGGTATTATCTTCACTAGTGTGCTTTTTGCACAACAGGTACCGGTGACAGAGCCCAACTACGAACTGGCCGATCGCTTTTCGGCTAAAAAGGTCAACAATATGGTCTTCTCGACCTATATGAGACCTAATTGGTTTAAGAATTCCGACAAATTCTGGTATGAGTGGAAGACTCCGGCCGGCAGCTGTTACTACATGGTAGACCCTGTTACAAAGCTCCGGAAACCGGTTTTCGACCTTGAGAAACTTGCAATGGAGTTGACGGAAATTGTAAAGGATCCCTTCGATGCACAAAACATCCCTTTCCGCAAACTGAAACTCAAGGATGATACAAAATTCACTTTTGAAATCCAAAGTACGATGATGGTGGAAAAGAAAGAAAAGAAGAAAAAAGAGGAAGTAACCAATGAGGAGAAGAAGGAAGAGGACAATGGTGAGAAGAAAGATGTAAAGAAAGAAGAAAAAAAGGCTCCTCCCAAAAAGGAGAAAAAAGTATTCAGATTTGAATATGACATCGCTTCCGGCAAACTCACCGATGTGACAGAAAATGAAGAGGAAAAGGATTATCCCCGCTGGGCAGGTATCTCTCCCGACGGTCAGACTGCTGTTTATAGTAAAAATTACAACCTCTACTGGATGAGCATTGAGGATGTTAAAAAACTGATGGAGGATGAAAAGGACACTACCGTAGTGGATCACCCTCTGACCACTGACGGCACAAAAGATTTCTATTACGGTGGCGGCAGCTATAGAGGTACTGACCAGAGTGACACCACCAAACGTTTCTCAGCAGGTGTGATGTGGTCGCCCGACTCCAAACATTTTGCCATCGGCAAATATGATATGAGTAAAATAAAAGAGCTCTGGGTTATCAACTCAGTCTCCCTGCCACGTCCTACCCTTGAGAGTTACAAATATCAAATGCCCGGCGAGCCTGGTCCCAAGGAGCATCTTATCCTCTTCAATATGGAGGATAAAACCTCAAGGGAAATCCGGGTGGATGCATTCAAAGACCAGCAAATCGACATCATGACAGCCCCATTCAAAAACAGGGATGCTTATGACGACTATAGGGTATACAAATGGCTGGGTGACAACAGCAAATTCTATCTTTACCGCACCAGCCGAGATCTGAAGAGAGTGGATATCTGTGCCGTAAATCTGGCGGAAGATAGCTGCAGGGTAATAATCGAAGAGCGCCTCAACACCTATGTGGAGACACGCAGGCTTGAGGTAATCAACAACGGAACAGAACTCATCCAATGGTCGGAACGCAATGGCTGGGCCCACCTTTACCTCTATTCTTCAGACGGCACACTCAAAAACCCCATTACTTCCGGTGCTTTCCATGTGGAGAGTGTGCTGAGCGTGGACGAAGCTGCCAGAGTTGTCTATTTTCTGGCAATGGGAGTAAACAAGGACGAAAACCCCTACAATGGGCATGTATACCGCATCAATCTCGACGGTACGGGCATGAAACGTCTAGACTCCGATGGTTTCAACTCATCAATAGTCAGTTTCTCCGACAATAGCAAATATTTTGTATCCAACTACTCCAGAGTGGATGTTGTTCCTAAAGTAGCCCTGTTCAACGCAGCCGGCACAAAACTGCTGGATGTGGCCGAGACAGACATTTCCCTGCTTCTGGAAGCAGGCTACAAATTCCCCGAACCCTTCAAGGTTAAAGCTGCCGATGGTATTACCGATCTATACGGAGTGATGTACAAGCCGTTTGACTTCGATCCCAACAAAAAATACCCCATAATCGACTATGTATATCCCGGTCCCCAGACTGAGGGCAACAATCTGGTATGGAGCAAAGGTCTGACACGTTTAGACCGTCTTTCGCAACTCGGATTCATTGTAATCACGGTAGGCAACAGAGGTGGGCACCCCAACAGGTCCAAATGGTATCACAACTATGGCTACGGTAATCTTCGCGATTACGGACTGGAAGATCAGAAATATGCCATTCAGCAACTGGCCGCACGCCATAATTTCATTGATATCAGCAGAGTGGGTATCCACGGACACTCCGGTGGAGGATTTATGTCAACGGCCGCCATCCTTCAGTATCCCGATTTCTTCAAAGCAGCCGTTTCTTGTGCAGGTAACCACGACAACAGTATGTACAACAGGTGGTGGAGTGAGCAGCACCACGGTATTCTCGAAGAGATTACCGCAGCAGGCGACACCACATTCAAGTACAGCATTGACAAAAACCAGGATATTGCAAAGAATCTCAAAGGTCATCTGCTCCTCGTCCATGGTGACATAGATGACAACGTACACCCTGGTAACACCATGCGTGTTGTAAATGCTCTTATCCGCGCCAACAAGCGTTTCGAGATGCTGATCCTTCCCGGTCAACGCCACGGATTCGGCGATATGAACGAATATTTCTTCTGGAAAATGGCAGACTGGTACAGCGAGTGGCTACTCGGCACCTCAAAACGCCATGAGGTAGATATTCGCGAAATGAATAATGACTAACTAAAAAAATCCCCTGAAAAAATTCAGGGGATTTTTTGGTACGAGGTACGAGTTGCGGGGTGCGGGGTACTAGAAGCTTTTGACAATATACTTTTTATTGATTTTTTTCACTTTTGTAATAAATACCAATACTACCCATATGGTGGAAGTAAAAGAAAAACTATCTCGATAAGATTCAAGGTTTGCCCAATCAAACGGGAAGTTTTCTGTTGTCACTATCAAAATATCGGCTATTTTTATTATTCTTTAACTGTCACTAAGGAATACGCATCATAGTATGGGGGATAAATTGGAGCCAGATAACACCTTTTATTTGGATTTGATTTATCGTATAACTCTAAATTATTACCAAAATAAGCTATATGTTCAACCCAATTATCTTTTGTTAAACGAAAATTCTCACAGTCAACATAATAAAAGTCCGCATCTAAAATTAAACTGCCATCATATTCTTGGTAGATTCTAAATCTACAGGTATCTTCTCTCATTGAGACCAATTCTATCCATTGACCTTCGTCACAATCACCTTTCCATACTGCGGAACGTGGCACATTATCAGGCTTTTCAGGAACTTTGCAGGGTTGATTAAAAAACCACTTATATAATATCATAAGTGTCCACTAAAAAAACGCGATTGTTCTTTGAAATAGTTGATATTTAGTCTGTTACGACGTGTTTTCGAGTCAACGGATTTGAAATTACCTTTGCGGTCATAATCAGACCATTATGCATAAG
>JAAZEZ010000088.1 GCA_012511975.1 Bacteroidales bacterium
CAGAGGCTCTCCGGCTGAACTACGCTTAGATATACAAATGTGATACAAGTAAGCGAGATGCTCCAGGCCATTGGCCATAACCATTTTTTAAGGCCACCTTTTGCGGCAACAACACCTCCGATAATACCACCCAAAGTTAGTCCTAAAATTCCCAGGGTACCATATACAAGACCCACTTGACCGGTTGTAAGGCCCAATCCTCCAATCTCTTTAGGGTCTAGAAGGAATGGCGTTATTAGCTTGACAAGTTGAGCCTCAGGGAAACGATAGAGTAGCATGAATGCAATAGCCACCCAAACTTGTTTCTTTTTGAAGAAAGAGGCGAATGTTTCAAAGAATTCTTTAAAAATAGTGCCGGCAGTTACTTCTTTTGCAGGCTTGTCACTATCCGGTCTTGGCAGGATAAATCTATGATAAAGCATTATAGCTATAAAGAAACCTGCCAGAATGAAGAATGTAACGGACCAGGCGAAAGAGACATTTCCGGAAAGACCTTCAAACTGAGCCGATACACTATGATCCAATTTTGAATCGGCCTGTATTATCATATAGGCGGGTTTATCCCAGTTGCTTTCAGTAAACTCAAGTCTCTCTCCGTACAAGAGGGACAGACTCCTATCTCCCTTATTCAGTCTGGTATTTAAGACCATTTTCTCTCCTTCTTCCGGAGCTTTTGAGAGTTTTACTGCCACAAGTTGTGCAGAGCCGGTGTAGATGCCTACATCCTCTGTTACTTCTCTCTTTTCGCCAAACTTGTCCCTGATAAAATTGCCCAAAGGGGTAGCTATACTTCTGCTCCACCAACTCACTCCTCCCTCTTTAACATCAGTAGGGCCATCTTCCTTCATAGTGAAGCCATGCATAGTATTATGCTTCACAGCAAATGCCTTGAGCATAGCAACAGAATCTTTAGGGACAGGAGTTGTTCCAAGCTCTACCTTTTCCGGATAAGATGTAAAGAAATACTCATCCATTACCACCGTATTATCGGACAATAAGGGATTTTCCGCCTTGAATGAATCCTCTAAAGGCAGGACAATCGCCGAAGAGTAATCAGGAGATGCGTCTACCTGCAACTGGAGAGGCTTTAAACCGGTGGAACTCTCGAGAGCACCTGCAACAATTATAAGCAGACCCTGACCTACAATAGTTGCAACTCTGTAAAAGGTGCTTCGGATACCAACATACATAGCCTGCTCATGAGTATTGAGTGCCAGCATGTAGAATCCGTCCGCAGCTATATCATGAGTTGCGCTGCTAAATGCCACCAGCCAGAATACCGCCAGCGTCCACTGAAAGAAGTTGCTTACAGGAATAGTAAATGCTATGCCGGCAAATCCTGCACCCACAAGCAATTGCATAGTTACCACCCACCATCTTTTTGTCTTAATTAGATCCACAAATGGACTCCAGAAGGGTTTTATCACCCATGGTAAATAGAGCCAACTTGTATACAGGGCAATGTCTGTATTTGATATTCCCAATCTTTTGTACATGATGACGGATATCGTCATCACAGCCACATAGGGTAGACCTTGAGCGAAGTACAGAGTAGGAACCCATGCCCAAGGAGACCTTTTATTGGTTTGTTTTTTCATAAGTTATATGGCTTTAATATTGTTTATCAACCGATGCTCCGTTAAAATAGTGTAGGAGTATTTCGCGGTAGTCATATCCAAGATCGCCCATTACTGCTGCACCAATCTGGCAGAGTCCCACACCGTGTCCCCATCCCGCTCCTACGAGTGTGAATGAGGCGGGAGCTCCCGATGCTGTAACACCCTCTTTTTCCACCACGAAAGCGGAACTGTAGAGGTGGGAAGGAGAGAGAGTTCTGCGAATCTCGAGCTCCTTACCGATTGTACGTGAGCGATTGGAACCCACTATCTTGAGCTTCCAAAGGCGACCTGAAGTTCCTCTAGCTAAAGGCACAAGGTCTATTATCTCACCATAGTCCACTCCTGAGCGACTCTTAATCAGTTCAGAAAGCTCTTGCTGGGAGTATTTTTCTTTCCAACGGAAAAAATTGAGCGTCTCCTGATCGTAAGAGTTCAGAACCTGGGAGAGGATTCGCTGGTCGGTGGTGTTGCAGAAAGCCTCCGGAGAGCCGTATATCCATTCGCGGGCATTCTCTTCAATAGTGAGGTCGGGTAATGGGGTTTCGCTCTTGTTGTCAAACTGTTTGCGTAGATAGGGCATATCTTTATCCTCCCAACAATAAGGGAACTCCTCAAAGATGCCGCCGCAGCACTTTGAGAAGCGTGCATCACATATTTTTCCATCATAGGTGAGCACTTCGCCCCAGGTCTCTTTAATAACCTCCCTCACAGCTTCAGTAGAGGCACGGGTGAGTCCCTGATATCGTTGACAGTGGTCATCCGCACAGACATCAAAATTGGTGTGATCCTCACGATCATACCACTTTATAAGCTCATCCTCTGTTACGATACATGCGGAATACTCGTGTTCCGAGGCAGTTATTTCTTTATTCTTGACTATCTGTGCAAGTGTCCAGGAGCGAGAGATGACGGCATGTGCCTTAAGCAGCTGCTTGGAGGAGGTGGCACTCATCTCGGAGGAGATTACGCTGATCAGGTAGTCTTCGATGCCGATGAGATTGATAGCGGTCACTCTGCCTTTTTCCACTATAAGTTTGAGGTTGCCGGCGAAAACCTGATCTTCCTTTCTCTCCCAGTGGAACTCGACGCCGATGGTGACATCTTTGAGTATGAAGCTGGCATTTTCCTCACTAGAGGTGAAAATGATTTGGTCATGGATCTCTCCGTCAAAGAGCACTTTGCCATCCTTGACTGAGGCAGTGAAGTCGCCCTTATAGCTCTTGCCACCGGCACTATAAGGCGCATTGAAACTGAATTCTATCCTCTCTTCGGAGAAGATGCCTACAGCAAGCTCTGCCTGAGTTCTTTTGAGTTTATTTTCCATAAGTTGTGATGATATTTTGTCCAAAGATACTTCTTCTATGATACTTTTAAGTTTATCGGCTGTCAACAGATTGAAACTATCTCTTGATGATACGATTGCTACACCGCTCATTTCAACGCAGGCCGGACTGATCAAGATGCGTTCCTGAGGGTCCTCTGCCGTAAAGCAAGTCGGTCTGGACTCCCTGCGGAAATGTACCAGGGCAGCATAATGATCCGCTTCCCACCAGGATAGTACATTTACACGCGGTTCCCACTCGCTGCTGTCAAAGATCGGGGCGCAGCTCATCAGATGTGAGAAAAGAGAGTCGATGCCCTCTCTGCTTTTACTACGGAGCACATAACTACCATTGGACCAGACGCAAAGACGGCTTATAGTACCGGAGATAGAACTGTAAACCGGTTCAAGGTGTTGCCCTTTGCGGGCAATAACCTCCGAAGGCATATTGCCGGACGGCACGGCCTGGAAATGGAGATGGTCAGGTGCGGAGGCACCGCACATAGGACCATTGTAAAAAATGGTGTAGTCGGGTAAGTCATGGGAAATGGCCGCCATATCGGCAAAATATCCCTCTAATTGTTGCCTCTTGTGGTGTGAAAGAGAGATAGTGAAATGAAGGTCGAAGATGGGGAAGGGATTTACTCTGAAAATATAATCCTCCTGACTTGCCGGACTGCGCCACACAGTACCCAGCTGCTCCGGAGAGAGTCCTTCCTCACAGAGAAAACATTGTCGGTTGCGAATGGTCTCCTCGCTTACGTCAGCCATCACAGAGGCTTCTCTGGCAGGATTATAGAGGAGTCTGGCAGGGTAACCGTCAATGTCAAACTCTCTGATCTCCATGCCCGAAAGAGCCTGGTTATTAACAAATGCTCTCCCATGAAACGAAAGTTCACGGGAGAACATCAATTCAATACTCTCTTGTAGGGAGAAAGCCATAGATCTACTTGCGATTCATCGCAACGCGGGCTTTGAGCTCCCAGGTGCGAAGGCGGTCCTTGTAGGTATTATTGGCATTTACTTTCTCTATTTCGAGAGAAGCATCTGAGTTGCCATCCCACCTGCGACATAAATAGACTACTTCGTAAATGCGGCCGATCTGATACTCGCGACTTACACGCAGACCCACTGCATAGTCTTCACCATATTTGGTGGTGGGGAAATTGATGGTGCGAAGCATTGGAGTGTAGAAACCTCTCGGTGCTCCCAGGCCATTAATGCGAAGCGCATTGTTGCGACCGTTATCGGGAGTCCATTCTTTGTGATCAATTATTCCGGGAGGTATGGTCTCCATCTGGAAATTGGTCATACGGTATGTGCCGACAACCATTGCACAGTTTTGCTCATAAAATGCATCAACCATCTTCTGAAGGGAATGCTCGTCTGAATATACGTCGTCGGAGTCGAGTTGGATGGCAAATTTACCGCATTTAGGGTGGTGTATAGCCACATTCCAGTTGCCGCCGATGGCATGATAAGATTTATCCTGAGCAATGTAGATGAGTTTTTCATTCTCTTTGAATGACTTGATGATATCAACCGTGCCATCATCCGAATTGTCATCTACAACAATCACATTGTATTTGAAATTGGTTTTCTGGCTGAGAGCCGAAGTTATGGCATCCTTGATGGTGCGTACCCTGTTTTTGCAGGGAATAATAACAGAGGCCTCATATTCAAAGTTATCTTCAGCAAATTGGACATCCTTGAATTTGGGTTTGAGATAGCCGCCTATCACCTTGAGGTGTTCCGTGCAGGCTTGTTCCATCTCAATCTGTACTGCCCTGTTTTTGGGATCAACATAGTCAAATATTTTTTCACCGGATTTACGAGTGTCTGTCTCAACGTCGTAGTAGAGATATTCGTTTATATGCTCAAGGTCACCCTTCTGTGAAACTTTCAGGCGCAGGTCATACATTGCAGCAAACTTGTAGTCTATATCCATTCTCGAAACGGCCTCTTTGATTGCATCGCTCCTGTAGAACAGAACTGAACCAAAGTCAAAATCATCTCTCAATGAACCAAACTGGTAGTCGATTACGGGATAGTTGGAACGTGAGTCACCCACTTGTTTGAAGTGATCTGCATATACCATTGCGGCGCCGGTATCTTCAATAATGTTGACCATTCTTTCAAGTGAAAAGAGCACGAAGCTCAAAGAGGTGTATTTGGTGTAGATAAGTGAATAGTTGGTGTCTGACTTGGCTGCGATGGCTTTTACTGCAGCTGTACTGTTAATTGAAGGCACATTGATTACCTTACATCCGAAGACCTCTGCCGATGGGTATGCAGTCTCGCCCGCGTGAACGTGAAGGAGATAAATTTTGTCAACAAGCTTTTGGGCTTTGAGATTGTCAACTGTAGTCTTAACCTGTGTTTCATCCTGGAAAGGAATAAAGCAATTAATTTTCTTCATTTTTGAATTAATATTTTTAAAATTTTTACTATAATTTC